>NZ_LLZH01000319.1:0-50693 GCF_001509495.1 Actinoplanes awajinensis subsp. mycoplanecinus
GCGAAGTCCGCGAAGTCCCGCAGGTAGACCCCGACCCGGACGGCGTCGTCCAGGCTGGCACCGGCTGCCTCGGCGACCGCCGCCAGATTGCGGAACGCGGCGTGGGCCTGCTCGGCGAAGCTCCCGGTCACCCAGGAGCCGTCCGGCAGGGCCGGGACCGCGCCGGCCAGATAGATGGTGTCGCCGGCCACGACCGCGTGCGAATACGGGCCGCCGGCCGGCGCCGCCTTGTCGGTTGTCACAGCGCGCTTCGGCATCAGGAACTCCTCGGTTGCTCTCGTGGAATCGGTCGGTCTCGGGGGAACTGCTCGTCCAGCCCGTCCACTCCCACCAGCGGAGTGGCGAGCAGGTCACGGAGGTGGCGCGCCCGGCTGTCCAGAGCGGCGCGCTGTGTGTCGGTGAGCGGGATCCACGGCGCCGGCGGGGACGGCAGGCGTGGAGCGAGCAACCGCCCGCCCACGTAGGTCGCCTCGTTGACCAGCCGTACCGGCGAGACACGGACCTGCCGGTGTGCGTCGGCGACCGGGAACTCTTCCGCTCGTACCTCAAAGATCGCCAAGTCGGCCGGAGCGCCCACCGCAAGCGTTCCGGCGGTCAGGCCCAACGCCCGGGCCGGATGTGTGGTGACCGCCGCGATCACCTCGGCCAGCGGGACGCCGACGGCCAGCAGCTTGGCCATGGTCGTGGGCAGGTCGAAGACCGGCCCGTGCAGGGACCGGGCGTGCAGATCGGTGGAGATCGTGTGGGGCCGCAATCCCGCCCCCAGCTGTGCCTCGAGCACGTCGAAGGCGAACCCGCCGGAACCGTGCCCGAGATCCAGCAGCACCCCTCGTTCGGCCGCCGCGTGCACCGCCGGGCCGGTCGGGACGGCTATCCCGCTCGCGCAGTGCGTGATGATGTCGCCGGGCCGCAGCAGGTCGAGCACGTCGTCGAGCTCCGGCGGGGCGGACCCGATGTGGACCATGACCGGCACCCCGCAGGCCGCTGCGGCGGCCAGACCCCGGCGCAGGGGCTCGACCCCGTTGTCGCCGACCGTCTCGCGGTCGATGCGGACCTTGACGCCGTGGATCAGCTCGCGGTTGGCCTGGATCGTGTCGATAGCCAGCGCGACGTCGCAGTTGTCCAGATCCCGGCTCTCGCCGGTGCGCCCGGCCAGACCGATCGCGGAGATGTTCAGCAGCGCGGGCACCCGGACGGCCGCCGCGGCGGCGACCCGGCGCAGGCCGTCCAGCGTGTACGCCCCGGCGGACCCGGCGTCGACCCACGTGGTCACCCCGGAGTGCCAGGCCACCGGGTCGGGGTCGATGCCCCAGTAACCGGGGCCGACGTGGGTGTGCAGGTCGATCAGACCCGGCGTGACCAGGCGTCCGGCGACGTCCACCACCCGGCGCGCGTCGCGGGGCAGATCCGGCCCGACCGCGGCGATCCGCCCGTCACGGACCGCGACATCCGCAAGCCGTCCGGCGGACGGTCCCGCGCCGGAATCGCCGCCGCTGGACGGCCTGGTGCCCGAGTCACCGCCGCTGGACGGCCTGGTGCCCGAGTCGCCGCCGGCCGGCGGTCTGGTCCCGGCGCCGGCGGACCGCCCGGTGCTGGAATGTCCGCCGGTCAGGAGCCGGCCGCCGGTCAGCAACAGGTCGAAGGTCATCGGTTGTCGGCTGTCGTCAGGGCGGTGTGGATCGCCAGCCGGTAGAGGCGGGTGGGGCGGCCCTTGTGATGCGGCTGGGCGCTGCCCTCGTCGGCGACCAGCCCGGCGTCGCTGAGTTTCCTGATCAGGCGGCGCCCGCTCGGATCGGTGATCCCGAGGGCCCGGGCCAGCTCTCCCGGGGTGATCGGCCGCCCGGTCAGCGACCGCTCCAGGGCGGCGAGCCGGGACATCGTGGCGGCGCTCAGCCCGGCCCGGCCGGCGAGGTCTTCGAGGCCGCCGTGCCCCCGGTAGGTATAGGTCAGCGGCGGACCGGCCACGCCGATCGGGCCGATCATCACGCCGTCATCGGTGATCAGGTAGCCGGCCGTGGCGCCGTCCCGCTCGGCGCGGTCTGCGGCCTGCTCGGCCAGCGCCACACTGCCCCGCGCGGACGTGCCGATGCCGAAGCCGATCGCCGCGTCACCCATCGCCGCGGGCGCCCGCTGGTCGTCCGGTCCGGAGATCTCCTCGTCGATCAGGGCGCCGGTGGTGGGGGCGCCGTGGAAGCCGGTGATCCCGTCGACCGGCAGGCTGACCCAGTGCCGGGTCATGGTCTCGAACACGGCCGCCGGTGCGAAAGCGATCACCGCGCGTGGCCCGTGCTCGTCGATCCACGCGTCGGCCAGCTCGGGAACCGCGGACAGCGCCTCACGCAGGGCGGCCCTGGCGCCGGACTCGGGGGCCCGGAAAACCGCGGCGGCGAACCGCTGCCCGTCGGCCTGCCGCCCGCGCACCCGCAGGACCAGCTCATGCAGGTCGGCCCGGATCGTGCCGGGAGTGGGCAGCGCCGGCAGCACCGCCGTCCGCCCGTCCAGCGCGGCGGCCACGCCGGTACGCGCGGTGATCACGTAGGGCGAACCCGTCCGGTCCAGGTGCTCCCGGTGGAACGCGACCACCTCGGCGATCGGCTGCTCGGGCCGGAACGGCAGGGTGGCGATCGCCGAGCGGTCGAGGCCGAGCGCGGCGGCCACCTCGGCGACCGTCTCGTCGGGGAAGGTGTCGATGCTGACCGGGGTGGCCGGCCAGCCGTTGCCGCGGGCTCGCGCCCAGGCGAGGGCGAGGTCGAGCGCGGCCGAGCGGGTGATCGCGACGGGCAGGCCCTGTGGCAGCAGGTCACGGGCCCGCGCATACGGAACCAGCCCCAGCAGCAGGCCGGTCAGCGTGCCGCCGGCGAGCAGGTCGGTGACCCGGTCGCGGATCTCCTCCTCCCGCTCGTAGACCGCCCAGGAGAAGGAGACGCCGGTCAGCGTGCGTGCCGCCTCGGCGAACCGGCCACGTTGACCGGAGTGGACCACGACTCCGATGACCATCTCGCCTCCTCTGGTGGTTCGTATGTGGTTCGTAGTAGCCTCCTGGAAAACGCCTGCCAGGTCAAGGAGGCAAGATGAGCGAGCTACTTACGAACCTTATCCCTCGGCCCGTACGGGTGGTGGCGGGCGGCGACGGCTTTCCCCTCGGCCCGGCGACCGCACTGGACGCGGCTCCCGGCCTCACCGAGGTGGCTGCCGTGCTGCGTGGCGCGCTGGGCCCGGCCACCGGATGCGACTTCCCACCCGGGCCCGGCGGCATCCGCCTGCGGATCGCCCCGGAGCTTCCGGCGGAGGGCTACCAGCTGGACATCCGCCCCAGCGGCGTCAACATCCGGGGCGGGTCCGCGGCCGGTGCCTTCTATGCCGTGCAGACCCTGCGGCAGCTGCTGCCACCGGCCACGTTACGCCGCGCCCGGCTGCCCGGCGGCCCGTGGACGCTGCCCGGCATCCGGATCGAGGACGCGCCACGATTCGGCTGGCGCGGCGTGATGCTCGACGTCGCCCGGCACTTCATGCCGGTCTCCGACGTGCTGCGCCTGCTCGACCTGATCGCCTTCCACAAGCTCAACGTGCTGCATCTGCACCTCACGGACGACCAGGGCTGGCGGCTCGACGTGCCGGGCCGGCCCCGGCTCACCTCGATCGGCGCCTGGCGGCCGGCCACCATGCTCGGCTCCCGCCAGCACGAGCGTTATGACGAGCGCCCGCACGGTGGCTTCTACTCCGACGACGACCTGCGGGAGATCGTGGCCTATGCGGCTCAGCGCCACATCACCGTCGTCCCCGAGGTCGACATGCCAGGGCACATGCAGGCCGCGATCGCGGCCTACCCGGAGCTCGGCAACGGGTTCGCCGGCCCGGTCCGGAGCTCGTGGGGCATCTCGCCACACGTGCTCAACCTGGGGCCGGAGGCGCTCCAGTTCTGTCGCGACGTGCTCGATCACCTCTGTGACCTGTTCCCCAGTGAGCTGATCGGGATCGGCGGCGACGAGTGCCCGTCCGTCGAGTGGCGGGACAGCCCGGTCGCGCAGGCCCGCATCCGCGACGAGGGCCTGGCCGGCCCGCACCGCCTGCAGTCCTGGTTCACCGCCCGGCTGGCCGAGCACCTGGCCGGCCGCGGCCGCCGGGTCTTCGGGTGGGACGAGATCCTGGCCGGCGGGGCGCCACCCGGCGCGGTGATCGCCGCCTGGCGTGGCGCCGGGCCGGCCGCCCACGCGGCCCGGGCCGGTCACGCGGTGGTGTCCTGCCCGGACACCTCGGTCTATCTGGACTACCGCCAGTCCGACGACCCCGGCGAGCCGACCCCGGTGGGCACCTGCCTCACGCTCGCCGACGTCTACGCGTTCGACCCGGTCCCGCCGGGCCTCACCCCGGCCGAGGCGGGCCTGGTCCTCGGCGGGCAGGCCAATCTCTGGACCGAGCACATGGAGTCCGCGCGGCAGGTCGACTACCAGGCGTTCCCCCGGCTCTGCGGGTTCGCCGAAACGGTCTGGGGCCCGCCCGGGCGTGACTTCGACGCATTCGCCGCGCGACTCCCGGCCCATCTGACCCGGCTGGACGCGCTCGGCGTCAACTACCGGCCGATGACCGGGCCGCGGCCGTGGGATGCCCGGCCGGACGCGCCCGGCAACCCTCGTACGATCGAGGATCGTCTCGCCGAACTGCGCGAGATGACCGCGGACCTGGACCAGGCATCGGCATGATCGCCGCAGGCCGTGACAGCGAGCGGCGGGAGCGCCCCGGCTCAGGCCAGCCGGGGCAGCAGCAGGTGCGCCAGGCGCAACGGCCGCCCGGCGACGAGACCGTCACCGCCGGCGTTCCACACCTCGGAGAGCACCGCCTGCACGAACCCCCAGGCCACCACCCGCTCGATCGGCAGGCCCAGGCCGTCCGCGAGCTGCTCGATCCGGGCGGGAACCAGGGCCAGCACGGTGTCGTCGTCACCCATCGGGTCCGGGTTGTAGAGCATCGCCCCGATCTCGTAACCGGGATCGCCCACCACGCCGTGCGGGTCGATCGCCAGCCACGGTTCCCGGCCGGCGGTGAGCACGTTGTCGTGGTGCAGGTCGCCGTGCAGCACGACCCGCTCGGTCGCGGTCACGCACAGCTCGGTGAGCAGCTCCGCGGCCCGCTCGACCAGGCGCCGGGGGAGCGGATCGTCGCCCGGGAAACGACGCAGGTGCTCGTCGAAGGAGGCGCGTCGAGCGGCCAGTTCGGGGAGCGCGACGCCGGGTGGCGCCGGCCGGTGCAGGCGGCGGATCACCCCGATCAGGGCGGCCGTGGCGGCCTCGTCCCGCTCCGGCACCTGCGAGCGGGCCGGAACGCCCGGGTGGGCCTGCTCCAGCAACAGGGCGCCGCGCGCGGTGTCACGGGCGAGCACCGAGATCGCGCCGTGCCCGCCGAAGTGATCCAGCGCGGCGGCCTCCTGCACGAGGTGCTCCGATTCCGGCACACCCATCTTCAGCACCGCGGCGCAGCCGTCCGCCCGGCGGACCCGGGTCACCCAGTTCAGGCTCAGCGGATAGGCCCGGTCCAGGCGGAGATCCCACTCCCGCAGCACCTGTCCCGCGGTCTCCGGCAGTCCGGCCACCCACCGGGTCCCGGCGGCTCCCCAGACCTCCGTCACGTGCTCGGCGAAAGCGTCCGGCACCGCGATCTCCACCATGTGTGCAGTCTGGCAATCGGCGACAAGAGCGGAACCGAGGGAGGCCGGGAATGACGATCGACTGGCGCAGCAAGGGTTTCTGGCTGCCGGAGGCGGCCCGGACCTCCGAGCAGTTCGCCGCCGACCCGCCGAGCATCTTCGCCGGTGGCTTCACCTGGCCGCTGCTGACCGTGCGGCGTGTGGCGGTGGAGGCGAACATCGCCACCATGGCCGCCTACTGCCGGCGGCACGGTTTCGACTTCGCCCCGCACGCCAAGACGGCCATGGCGCCCGGCCTGGTCGAGGCGCAACTGCGGGCCGGCGCCTGGGGGATGACCGTGGCCACGCCCAACCAGGCCCTGGTGATGCGGCGCTTGGGCGTGCCACGGGTGCTGATCGCGAACCAGGTGCTCGATCACACGGCGCTGCGCTGGCTGGCCGCGCAGAGCGCTGCCGGGTGGGAGGTGTATTTCCAGGTCGACTCGGTGGCCGGAGTGCGGGCGGCGGCCGCGGCGGGCGGCGCCCGGGTCCTGGTCGAGCTCGGCCACCCCGGTGGCCGGACCGGGGTGCGGACCCTGGACCAGTTGGAGGAGGTGGCCCGAGCCGCGGTCGCCGCTTCCGGGGTCGACCTCGCCGGCCTGACCGGTTACGAGGGTCAGCTCGCCGACCAGCCCGGTGTGGACGCCTACCTGGACCTGCTGGTCGAGGGGTTCGAGCGGTTGTCGCGCGCCGGACTGCTGCCCGATCAGCCGCTCGTCTCGGCCGGCGGCAGCGCCTGGTTCGACCGGGTGACCGACCGGCTCGCCGGGTTGGGCTCCCGGGCGCGGCTTCTCCTGCGCAGCGGGGCCTCGGTCACCCACGACGACGGGTTCTACCGCGAGCGGACACCGTTCACCCGGGTGCCCGACGAGGGACCGCTCGCCGCGGCCCTGGAGATCTGGGCGCAGGTGCTGTCGACGCCGGAACCCGGGCTGGCGCTGGCCGGGATGGGCAAGCGGGACGCTCCGTTCGACGAGGGTCTGCCGGTGCCGCTGGAGGTCCGGCGCACCGACGGTTCCCCGGTATCGGCCGAGGGACTGCGGGTGACCCGGCTCAACGATCACCACACATATCTCGAGGTGGCCGACGGGTTCGTCGTCGAGCCCGGTGACCTGATCCGATTCGGCATTTCGCACCCGTGCACCGCCTTCGACAAGTGGCGGGACATCCCGGTGGTGGACGAGGAACGGCGCGTGGTGGACGTGTTGCACACCTATTTCTGAGCCGGCTCCGGCGCGAGAGAAAGTGTCGTACCCGTGCGGGAAGGTGAGGGCATGGCGGGATTCCGGTTGGTGGAGTGGGACGCACGAGGGCTGGCCTTCGAACGGCGCGCCAACGCTCCGGAGATGCAGACGTTCCTCGGCGGGGTCGAGCCCGACGAGGCGACAGTGGCCCGGCACGAGCGGATCAGCCAGGGCATCCGCGACGGGACCACCAGCATGTTCCTGATCCTGGTCGAGGAGCAGCCCGACCCGGTCGGCTCGGTCGGCTTCTGGGAGAAACAGTGGCGCGGTGAGCCGGTGTTCGAGCTGGGCTGGAAGGTGCTTCCCGGGTTCCAGGGGCGCGGCCTCGCGGGCGGCGCCGTCACCGAGGCGCTGTCCCGGGCCGCTGCGACCGGGCGGCGCCGGTGGGGTCACGCCTACCCGCGAATCGACAACACCGGGTCGAACGCGGTGTGCCGCAGAACCGGGTTCGAGTTGCTCGGCGAGGTGGACTTCGAGTATCCGAAGGGCAACCCGATCCGCTGCAACGACTGGCGCTTCGACCTGTCAGCTCATCCCGACGCCGGTTCGCTTGACGCCGGTTGGGCTGACGCCGGTCCGGCCGGCCCTGGTCAGCTCGCTGCCGGTTGCGCCGGCCCCGGTCAGTTCGGCGCCGGTTCGCCCGACTCCGGTTCGACCAGCAGGCGGGCGTAATTCGCCATGGACCGCTGGTAGCGGGGCAGGTGCCGGGCGAGAGCGCCGACCGCGATGGCGACGGCCTCGCGCTCCCGGCCCACGTCGGTCAGCGCCAGGGCGAGCACTGTGGTCACCGCGTCGTCGAGATGGTCGGAGCCGGTCTGCAGTTCGGCGGTGAGCAGGGTGACGCTCTCCGGTGAGCGGCCCAGGTTCCGCAGCGAGCTGGCCATCTGGATCACCGCGCGACGGCGGCGTTCCCCGGTCAGGCCGGCGGCGAGGGCCTCCTGGTAGAGCGGCACCGCGAGATCGGACCTGCCGGTGGAGTCGAGGGAGGCGGCTCGCTCGAAGGTCCCGTCCGGGTCGCCGGCGGGGAGTTCCGCGGCGAGGGCGGCGATCGCCTGGCGGAAATCGGCGGGCTCCCGCTCGTCGATGGAGGCCCAGGCTGCGGCCAGTCGCGTGTCCCACTCCGATGTGCTCATCGGCCGAGCCTCGCACAGTCGCTCATGAGCACGGCGATACCCCTCTCGGCTTCCACGAACGCCGCCGCGACCATGTGCGGTGGACCCGGACCCGGACCCGGACCCGGACCCGGACCCGGACCCGGACCCGGACCCGGACCCGGACCCGGACCCGGACCCGGTTTCGGTTTCGGGCGAACGGCCGTGACAACCGGCGAAATCGGGGCGACCAGGGATCGCAGCGACGAGAAATCGGGCGACGAGAGGAGTTGATGTTGAAAGACTGCGCGGCATGACAGAGACGCTGACGCTGTGGCGGCCGACCGGGCCGACCGAGCTCGCGCTGGTGGAGGCCTCAGGATGGCGGCGATGGCCACCCCGGCTGCCGGACCAGCCGATCTTCTATCCGGTGCTCAACGAGGACTACGCGATCCGGATCGCCCGGGACTGGAACGTGCCGGCGTCCGGCGCGGGCTTCGTGACCCGGTTCGAGGTGGACGCGGCGTTCGCGGCCCGGTATCCGGTGCGGCAGGCCGGCGGGGACACGATCCTGGAGCTCTGGGTGCCGGCCGAGGAACTGGACGAGTTCAACGACCATATCGTC
This sequence comes from Actinoplanes awajinensis subsp. mycoplanecinus, assembly GCF_001509495.1. Taxonomy (NCBI): domain Bacteria; kingdom Bacillati; phylum Actinomycetota; class Actinomycetes; order Micromonosporales; family Micromonosporaceae; genus Actinoplanes; species Actinoplanes awajinensis. Next base: position 8,641 of record NZ_LLZH01000319.1, read on the forward strand.
GGCGTCATCGAGGTAGTCCGCGAGTTCCGGTGACCGCGGCCTGACAGCCACGGTGGACTGGCCGCCGGCTGATGGCCACAGTGAAGTGACCGCGGCCTGACGACCAGGGTGAATTGGCCGCCGGCTGACGGCCACAGTGAGGGGTGACGGGGTGAAGCGGGTGTTCGGGCAGGAGCGGTACGCGGCGCGGTTCGAGTGGGGCCCGTCGGGAGCTGACGCGGTCGCGCCCGGTGCGGCGTTCGTGGCGGTGGTGGACGTCCTGTCGTTCACCACGGCGCTGAGCGTCGCTGTGGAGAACGACATCGCGGTGCTGCCCTACCCATGGCGGGACGGCACCGAGGTGGCGACGGCCGCACGGTACGGCGCCGAACTGGCGGTGGGGCGGTCGGCGGCCGGCCCGGACGAGATCAGCTTGTCGCCGGCGACCATCCGGCGGGTGGCAGCCGGACGCCGGATCGAGCGGCTGGTGCTGCCCTCGCCCAACGGCTCGGCCATCTGCGCGCGCCTCTCGGCAGCCAGTGGCCCCCGGCCGGCCGGTGATGCGGCGCACGGCGGCCCCCGGCCGGGCGATGATGCGGCGGCTGGCGGCCTCCGACCGGCCAGGGACACGGCAGTCAGCGGCACTCGACCGCCCGGCGATGGGGTGACCGTGCTCGGGGTCTGCCTGCGCAACGCGGCGCTCGCGGGGGAGTGGGTGCGAGCCCGGCTCGCCGGTCGGCCGGTCGCGGTGGTCGCGGCGGGGGAACGGTGGCCGGACGGTTCGCTCCGGCCGGCCGTGGAGGACCTCTGGGGTGCGGGAGCGTTTTTGGCCGGGTTCACCGACCTGTCCCCGGAGGCGGAGTCGGCGGTGGCCGCCTATCAGGCGGTGGCGAATCGCGTGCCTGCCGCCCTCGCCGCGACGGCCTCGGGTCGTGAGCTGGCCGCCCTCACCGCCCCGGCTCCGGGCCGAGAGCTGGCCGCCTTCACCGGCCCGGCTTCAGCCCGGGAACTGGCCGCTCTGGATCACCCCGGCACCGCGGCTCGTAGCTTCGCCGAGGATGTCGCGATCGCCGCCGAGGTCGACGCTTCCACGGCTGTTCCGGTGTTGCGGGACGGCTGGTTCCGCCGAGCCGAGCCCACCCCAACGGGTTGATCGCGGCGACAGATTCGCGCTGGTTGAGGCACGTCGCGAGCGGCACGGAAGTCGGCGATCACCGACGGACCACTGAAACGATCGCCAAACGGAACGACCGCGTTCGCGGCCCGGAACGACCGCGTTCGCCGACCGGGAAAACCGCGTTCGCCGACCGGAACGCCCGCGTTCGCGGCCCGGAACGACCGCGTTCGCCGACCGAGACGATCACCGACCGAACTGATCGCCGCGCCGCCCCGGAACCGGGCGGCGAGCGGCCCCACTGGCCCGTGACACGCGGCGCGCGGCGCTCCTGACAGAATGTCGGGTGCGCCCCGCGAACTCTGTTAGGAGACATTTCCGTGATCAGGACCCATGACGCCGGCAGTCTGCGTGCGAGCGACGCCGGCACGACGGTGACGCTCGCCGGGTGGGTGGCCCGCCGGCGCGACCACGGCGGTGTCATCTTCGTCGACCTGCGGGACGGCTCGGGCGTGGTGCAGGTGGTCTTCCGCGAGGAGGACGCGCACGCGCTGCGCAACGAGTTCTGCGTGAAGGTCGTCGGCGAGGTCAACGCCCGCCCGGCCGGCAACGAGAACCCGGATCTCGCCACCGGTGCGATCGAGGTCGTCGCCAGCGAGCTGACCGTGCTCTCCGAGGCGGCCCCGCTGCCGCTGCCGATCGACGACGCGGTCACCGCGTCCGACGACATCCGGCTCAAGTACCGCTACCTCGACCTGCGCCGTTCCGGCCCGTCGAAGGCGCTGCGCCTGCGCAGCCGGGCCAACCAGATCGCCCGCGAGGTGCTGCACGCCCGCGACTTCAACGAGATCGAGACGCCGACCCTGACCCGGTCGACGCCGGAGGGCGCGCGCGACTTCCTGGTCCCGGTTCGCCTGCAGCCCGGCGCCTGGTACGCGCTGCCGCAGTCCCCGCAGCTGTTCAAGCAGCTGCTGATGGTGGCCGGCATGGAGCGGTATTACCAGATCGCCCGCTGCTACCGCGACGAGGACTTCCGCGCCGACCGGCAGCCGGAGTTCACCCAGCTCGACATCGAGATGTCGTTCGTGACGCAGGACGACATCATCGCGCTCGGCGAGGAGATCGTCAGCAAGCTCTGGAGCGAGCTCGCCGACTACCAGGTGCAGCTGCCGATCCCGCGTATCACCTGGACCGACGCGATGAACCGCTACGGTTCCGACAAGCCCGACCTGCGCTACGGGGTCGAGCTGGTCGAGCTCACCGATTACCTGCGCGGCACGGCGTTCCGCGTCTTCGCCGGTGCGATCGACGCCGGTGGTTACGTCGGCGCGGTCGTGATGCCGGGCGGCGCCGCGCAGACCCGCAAGGAGCTGGACGGCTGGCAGGACTGGGCGAAGGCCCGGGGCGCCCGCGGCCTGGCCTACGTCGTCCTCGACGCCGAGACCGGCGAGCCGAAGGGCCCGGTGGCGAAGAACCTGTCGCCCGAGCACCTGTCCGGCCTGGCCGACGCGGTCGGCGCCAAGCCGGGTGACGCGGTCTTCTTCGCCGCGGCCAACGAGCGCCGGGACGCGCAGGAGCTGCTCGGCGCCGCGCGTATCGAGATCGCCAAGCGGGCCAAGCTGATCGACGAGTCGGCCTGGGCGTTCTGCTGGGTGGTCGACGCACCGATGTTCGAACGGACCTCGAATGAGGATGGGACAGCGGGCGGCTGGACCGCGGTCCATCACCCGTTCACCTCGCCGAACGACGAGTGGCTCGACAACTTCGAGTCCGCTCCGGACAAGGCGCTGGCGTACGCGTACGACATCGTCGTGAACGGCAACGAGATCGGCGGCGGCTCGGTCCGTATCCACCGCGGTGACGTGCAGAGCCGGGTCTTCGACCTGCTCGGCATCACCCCGGACGAGGCGCAGGACAAGTTCGGCTTCCTGCTCGAGGCGTTCAAGTACGGCCCGCCGCCGCACGCCGGCATCGCGCTGGGCTGGGACCGGACCTGCATGCTGCTCGGCGGGTTCGACTCGATCCGCGAGGTCATCTCGTTCCCGAAGAGCCGCGGCGGTTTCGACCCGCTGACCGGCGCGCCGACGCCGATCACCGCGCAGCAGCGTCTGGAGGCGGGCGTCGACGCCAAGCCGAAGGCCGCCGCCGGCACGCCCGGCACCGACGGCCAGGCCGCCCCGGTGGAACGCTCGAACTGATCCGGTCGCGCCGCCCGGCCGGGCTCCGTTCCGGCCGGGCGTGCGCGGGCGCGCTGTTCCTGTGAGACTGGTCGGCGTGGAGCCGACCATCGTCCAGTGCGCCGAGCAGCTCTATGTCGGCCGCCGCGAATCGATCACTATGACCGAGTTCGCCCGCATCGCCGACCACCTGCCGACCATGTTCTCCGGTCTGGCCCAGCGCGGCGTGGCCACCACCGGTGCGCCGTTCTTCCGCTACCGCATGATCGACATGGCGGCGGAGATGGTGGTCGAGGCCGGCATCCCGATCGCCGGCCCGGTCCCGGTCGACGCGCCCGACTTCCTCGACCGCCTCCCGGCCGGCCGCTACGCCACGGTCAGCCACGTCGGCCACCCCGATCAATTGATGAGCATCACCGCGCGCCTGCTCGACTGGGCCCAGCGCAACGGCCTGATCTGGGACATGACCCCGACCCCGACCGGCGAACTGTGGAACGCCCGCGTCGAGATGCTGATGACCAACCCCGCCGAGCAACCCGACATGCACAAATGGCAAACGGTGCTGCTCTTCAAACTCGCCGACTGACCGATTCCCATCACCGCCCGCCTTTCGCCGCCGGGCCGCGCATCACGATCCACCCCATCTGGTACGACTACGGAGCGCCCGTCCGCAGGCTACGAGCCGAGTCCCGCCCGTGAGGCCGCCGCGACACCGCGCCACCCCGGACCGCGGCCGCGCCACCAGCCCGCGCCACCAGCCCGCGCCACTCACCGCGCAAGGCCGTCACCACCCCGGACCGCAGCGCGCCTCGCGGTGGTTGGCTGGTCGTCAGGGGTGTCTCCGCGACGCGGAGACACCCCTGACAGCCAGCCGAAGACCTGGAGCGCGGCGGCGACCGTGATCCGGGACCGCCGGGCGCCCGCGTTCAGGAGGCGGGGCCGATCAGGCCGGTGGTGTGCACCGAAGCCGCCAGCAGCGCCGGATCACCGAACGCCTGCCAGGCCTCGACGGCAGCATCCGCAAACTTGATCGCATGCGCGTCCCCCGACACCACCGCCCGATCGAACACCTCCGCCGGATCGAGCGCGGAGGCCGGTTCGAGCCTGGCGGTCGGGTCGGGGGTGGTGGGGGAATAGGCCGCGGTCACCGCCGCCGCGGCGGCCCAGGCTGCGGCCAGGCTCGGACCGGCCAACGACGGCGGCAACGCGGGCAGCGTTCGCAGCACGGCGGCCGGTGCGGTCGCGGCGTGCACGAGCATGACCGGGTTGCCGTATCCGTACCGAAGATGGTGCCGGACCGCTGCCGCGACGATCTCTCGCAGGCGGTCCTCGGCCGCATCGCTCCCCGGCACCGCGCCGGCCGCCTGTGGCCACGTGGGCAGGTCGGCGAGCTGAGCGAGCCGGTTCCGGATGCCGAACCGCTGATCCGGCACCCGCGGCACGGCGTCCAGCGCGCTCCGCGGGTCGCTCGCCGGATACGCCCCGTGCCCGGCCGGCGCGAGCGGCTGCCACCGCGCGGCCCAGTATGCGAGCCCCTGACCGAGCTCCGCCACCCGCTCCGGCGTCTCCCGGTCGAGCAGCGCCCGCACCGCGTGCCCGACCCTGATCACCCCGTGCGTGGCACCCGCGGCGATACCCGGCAGCAGCCGCGGCCACCAGGTCGCCAGCACCGCCCGCCACGGCCCGGACCGGGTCTCCCGTTCGAAGAAGCCCAGCCAGTCCCCGGTTCGGGTCGGGTCGCCGAGGGGATCCCGCCAGCCCTCGGCGGAGATCGGCGCGATGCCGCGCGGCGCCTCGTCCAGACGATCCCGGTAGGCGTCGATCCACCGGTGCACATCGTCTGCGTGTCCGTTCCTGATCAACGCCTCGGTCGCCATCGGCGCGTGGTTGGAGAGCCAGCCGTCGTGCTCCGGCCCGGTCCCGTGGAGCCGGACCAGCGCTTCGTCAAGCGTGTCGTTTTCCATGCTCACGAGCCTGCAACTTCAACCTGGCTTGACCTCAAGTCCCGGAAGGCCCAGCTCACGGCACGTCGGCGACGGTGATACACAATTGCTTTGCATAACTTCTGTGCACAGTTATTGTGGATGCATGGCCGACGAACTCACACAGGTCCACCTCACCGGGGAGCAGATCCGCGCCCTGGCCCACCCGCTGCGGCTCCGGCTGCTCGGCCAGCTGCGGCTGGCCGGCCCGGCCACGGCCACCTCGCTCGCCACCGCCCTGGCCACCAACACCGGCGCGACCAGTTATCACCTGCGTCAGCTCGCCGAGGCCGGCCTGGTCATCGAGGAGCAGCGCGCGGGCAGTGGCCGGCAGCGCTGGTGGCGGGCCGCGCACGACATGTCCAGCTTCCGGCGCAGCTACTACGACGGCGACCCGGAGGCCACCGCGGCCGCCGAGTGGCTGCAGAAGCAACAGGTCAGCCGCTTCGCCGAGCTGGCGGAGAACTGGCGTCGTGCGCTGCCCGGCGAGACACCGGCCTGGCAGGACACCGCCGAGATCTCCGACTACATGCTCGAGCTGGGCTCGGCGCAGACCCAGGCGATGATGCGCGACATCGAGGACGTCATCGAGCGCTATCGCAAGCTCGGCCTGGACGAGCCCGCGCCGGACGCGCGCTCGGTCGCCCTCTACACGTCCGCCCTGCCCCGCATCGAAGGCGTGATGGAAGGCGGCGAAGGCGGGACCGGGGAAGACGACGCGACCGGGGACGAGGCTGACCGATGATGACGCTCTCCGTGCGGCAGGTCCGGTTCCGCTTCCTGCTCCTCATCACGCTGCGCTGGTTCCCGGTCGGCCTGACCATCCCGATGCTCGTGCTGCTCCCGCTCGAGCGCGGCCTCACCATCGCCCAGGCCGGCACGGTCGCCGCGGTGCAGGGTTTCACCGTGCTGGTCCTCGAGCTGCCCACCGGCGGGTTCGCCGACGCGTTCGGCCGGCGCCCGCTGCTGCTGATCGCCGGGGTGGTCAACGTTGCCGCGCTGGCCGTGATGAGTTTCGCCGACACGTTCGCGCTCTTCGCCCTGGCCTGGCTGCTGCAGGGGGTGTTCCGGGCGCTGGACAGCGGCCCGCTGGACTCCTGGTTCGTCGACGAGTCACTGGCCGCGGACGAGCACGCCGACATCGAGACCGGGCTGAGCCACGGTTCGGTCGCGCTCAGCCTCGGCATCGCGGGCGGGGCCCTGGTCAGCGGGGGACTGGTCTGGCTCGGGCCGGTCGGCCGGGTGAGCGCGCTGACCGTACCCATGCTTGTCGCTCTTGGTTTGAGCATGGTGAGCACGCTGGCGGTGGCGCTGCTGATGCATGAGGCCCGCCCGGCTCGCGGATGGGCGGCCGTGGCCGCCTCGCTCCGCGGCGTGCCGGTCGCGATCGGCTCCGCGCTGGGCCTGGCCCGCCGGTCCCGGGTGGTGTTCGCGTTGATCATGGTGGAGCTGCTGTGGAGCTTCGGCATGGTCACCTTCGAGAAGCTGATGCCGATCCGGCTCAGCGAGGTGCTGGCCGACAAAGACGGTGCGGCGGCGCTGATGGGCCCGGTCAGCTCGGTGGGATGGGCGGCCTCGGCGGCCGGCGCCGCGCTGGTGCCGCTGCTCATCCGGCGGGTCGGCGCGCCCTGGGCCGGTTTCACCCTGCGGATCGTGCAGGGTCTGACGATCGTCGCGATGGGCCTGCTGGCCGGCCCGGCCGGGGTGATCACCGGGTTCCTGCTGACCTACGCGGCGCACGGCGCGGCCAACCCGGTGCACGCCGGGCTGCTGCACCGGCAGGCCGAGGGGGAGTACCGCACCAGCCTGCTCTCGCTCAACTCGATGGTCGGCCAGCCGGGCTTCGCGATCGGGGCGATCGTGCTGACCGCGTTCGCGCAGAGTGCCGGCGTCAGTGCGGCCATGGTGGCGGGCGCCGTGGTGCTCGCCGCGGCCGCTCCGCTCTATCTGGTGAAACCCAAGTTTCGGGAACCCATTGATGTGGGTACTCCTTCAGCATCGGCTCTCACCCCCGGAGGAACCTGATGCTTGCGATCGCCGCAGCTGTCGTTTTCGGTATCTACCTGCTCGCTGACCTGCTCAATACGAACTTCGGCGCGCCCGACCTGTTCAACTTCTCCACGATGGCGTCGCTCGGCCTGCTGCTGCTCTCGCTCTACCTGGCCGGCGTGGGTCGTGGCCCGTCCACCGGTACCGGCAGTGGCCGTCGGTTCGCCGGCCGTCGCCCCGGCCGCGGCTGATCCACCTCGCTCCTCCGCCGGCCCGCGCGTGCACGCACAGTAGTGCCGCACTCGCGGGCCGGGAGCGTGTCCACACGTGGTGACGTGGCATTTCGGATCGGCCCCGGCGGGCCGGTACTGTCGGTTGTGATGGACACCGACGGGCTCTTCTCTCTCGCGCAACCGGGCTTCGGGCCAGCCGCCCCGAGCGGTCCGGCGGGTGTCGAGACCGCCGGATTCGGTGCGGCCGCGGCCGACGCCCCGCTCCCGGTCCGGATGCGCCCGGCGAGCCTGGACGAGTTGGTCGGGCAGCAGCATCTGCTCGCCCCCGGCGCCCCGTTGCGGCAGTTGGTGACGGGTTCCAGCCCGATGTCGGTGATCCTCTGGGGTCCGCCCGGCACCGGCAAGACCACCATCGCGCACCTGGTCGCGCACGCCACCGACCGCAAGTTCGTGGCGATGTCCGCGCTGACCGCCGGCGTGAAGGACGTCCGCGCCGTGATCGAGACGGCCCGCCGTGCCCGCCGCTCCGGCGGACCACCCACCGTGCTGTTCATCGACGAGGTGCACCGCTTCAGCAAGACCCAGCAGGACTCGCTGCTCGCCGCGGTCGAGGACCGCACCGTCACGCTGCTCGCCGCGACGACCGAGAACCCGTATTTCTCGGTGATCTCACCGCTGCTCTCCCGTTGCGTGCTGCTGACCCTGCAAGCCCTGCAGGAGGAGGACGTGCGCGGCCTGATCCGCCGGGCCGTCGCCGATCACCGCGGGCTGGGCGGCGCGGTGTCGCTGTCGCCCGAGGCGGAGACCCATCTGGTACGGCTGGCAGCCGGCGACGTGCGCAAGGCGCTGACCGCACTCGAAGCCGCCGCGGGGTCCGCGACCGCCCAGGGCGCGAAAGTGATCGACCTGGCCACCGCCGAGCGCGCGGTCGACGTGGCGGCGGTCCGCTACGACCGCGACGGCGACGCGCACTACGACGTGACGAGCGCGTTCATCAAGAGCATGCGGGGCAGCGACCCGGACGCCGCACTGCACTACCTGGCCCGGATGCTGGTGGCCGGCGAGGACCCGCGGTTCATCGCCCGGCGCATCGTGATCTTCTCGAGCGAGGACGTCGGGATGGCCGACCCGCAGGCGCTGCTGGTGGCGACCGCGGCGGCCCAGGCGGTGCAGCTCATCGGCATGCCCGAGGCCCAGCTCAACCTGGCCCAGGCGGTCGTGCACATGGCCACCGCCCCCAAGTCGAACAGCGTCACCACGGCGATCGGTGCCGCGATCGCCGACGTCCGGGCCGGTCGGGGCGGCGCCGTCCCCTCGCCGTTGCGCGACGCGCACTACTCGGGCTCACGTGGCCTTGGTCACGGTCTGGGCTATCGGTACCCGCATGACGACCCGAGAGGCGTTGTACGTCAGCAGTACGTTCCCGACGATCTCGTGGGCACCGACTACTATCGGCCGTCCGAACACGGGGCCGAGCGCGCCGTCGGCGAGCGGGTGCCGCGCCTGCGCCGGATCGTCCGGGGCCTCGGCGCCCGGCCCGGCGAATCGCGGCCGGTCGCCGCTTCGGCGAGCGGTGCGAACCGCGCGGCGGGTGGTGCGGCGGCCTCCGATGCGTCACAGTCGTCGGCGGACTTGGAACAGACGGGCACCACCGGCTCCGGACCGCAGGGTTCGGGGCCCGTCGAGCCGGCGGCATCCGGCGAGGCGGGGACACCGGCTGGTGAGCCGGGCAGGGTGGTGGAGACGGCGGATGAGGGCGTCCCGGACACGGCCGCGGACCATCCGGTAACGGTGACGGGATCGGGTACGGCGGCGGCCGGACCGGATGCCGAGGACGACGTGATGCGGTCAGAGCGGTCAGACAAGAGCGGCGTCGCAGCCGGGAAGGAACAGCCGTGACAGCGCGCGGTGCCGATCGGCCCGACGACGACCCCGGTCAGAGCGGCGGCAAGAAGGGCCGTCGTTTCGGGCGCGGCCGTGCCGAGCAGCCGGCCGAACCGGTCGAGGTCCCGCGCGAGGAGACCGGCTGGCTCGACGACCTGCGGACGGCGAAGCAGTCGGCTGTCGCGATCGGGCCCGGTACGGCGCCCGGCGAGGGCCGGACCAGCAAGTCCGGCCGTCGTGCGCCCACCGCCGAGGACCGTCCGGACGACGACGGCCCGGTCTTCGGCGGCGGTGAGCCCGCCGGTGACGGCCCGGCCGCCCGGCCCGCCGGTGCGCCCGCGCCCGGCTGGCAGGGTCCCTCGGGTGAGTTCTCCCCGGGACGCCCCGGTGCGCAGCAGCCCGGACCGGCCGCGGCCGGTCCCGGGCAGGCGCCGCCGGTCCGGCGGCCCGGTCAGGGTCCGCAGGGTGCTGCGCAGGCGCCCGGCCAGATGCCGCCCGGCCAAGGTCCCGGCCCCGGTATGTCCGGGCAGGGCCAGCGGTCCGGTCCGATCGCTCCCGGTCAGATGCCGCCCGGTGCGGTTCCGCCCGGTCAGCGCGGCGGGCCGCCTCCCGGTGCTCAGCCCGCCGGTCAGATGCCGCCCGGTCAGCGTGGCGGGCCGCCTCCCGGCGCTCAGCCCGCCGGTCCGGTCGCTCCCGGTCAGATGCCGCGCGGCGTCCCGGCCGGTCCGCGTGACGGTCAGGCGCCAGGTCAGATGCCGCGCGACGGTCAGCAGCAGCCCGGCCAGATGCCGCGTGGTGGTCAGCCGCCCGCCGGTCAGATGCCGCGCGGCATGGCGACCGGCCAGATTCCGCCGGGTGCCGCACCGGGCCGGGCGGTTCCGCCCGGTCAGCGTGGTGGCCCCGGCGGTCAGCCGGCCCCCAACCCGGTCTCGCCCGGTCAGGTGGGCGCGGGACCGGCCCGGCGTGGTGGGCCCGGCGCGCCGGTCTCCCCGCCCGGTCGTCCCGGCATGCCGCCCGAGCCGGGCAGCGGCCGCCGTCAGATCGACTCCGCCGCGCCGGGCTATCCGGAGCAGGGCGTTCCGCGGTCCGGCAACCCGCCGGAGATCCCCGGCGGGCGGGCCGTCGGCCCGGACCCGCGGGGCATGACGTCGGGCGTGCGCCCGGTCTCGCCTGGTGTCCGCCCGACCTCACCGGCCGGTCCGGCCCGGGACAGGTTCCGCGCCGAGGGCGGTCCGGCGCGCGCCGACGCACAGCAGTCCGGTCCGATCCCGCCGGCGGTCTACCAGACCGGCCCGATCCCGAACGGTGGCGCGGGCTTCGCCGCGGAGACCGTGCCGCCGATCGTCTACCAGGCCGACCCGGTGTCGCCGGCCGTCTACCAGACCGGCCCCGTGCCGGCCGCCGACGAACGTGGCGGCCGCGGCCGCCGGTCCCGCGCCGACGGCGCCGAGCCGGTCGACGGCTCACACTCCGCGCCGGACGGCGGCCGCGGGCCTCGTCCGGTCTCCGGTGTGCCGACACATGCCGCGCCGGACGGCGGCCGCGGGCCTCGTCCGGTCTCCGGTGTGCCCACACATGCCGCGCCGGACGGCTCCTACGGCGGTCGCGGGCCGCGCCCGGTCTCCGGTGCGCCCACGCACGCCGCGGCTGACGACGGCTACGGCTCGCACGCGACCGGTCCGGACGCGATGCGCGGCGGGTCGGCGCGACCGACGTCCGGAGCGCACGCGCAGCCGGAGGACCGGTTCGGACTGAGCACCGGAGCGCTGGACGGCTCGGCCGGTCGCCGTGCCGGGCACGCGGCCGCTCCGGATCCGCGCGAGCAGGGTACGGGCCGGCACGGGGCGCCGGACGGCGCCCCGGGCGGCGCCACCGGCCGTGGCGCCGGTCAGCGTGCCGCGGGTGGTCCCGGCAACGGTCAGCGTGGTCCTGGCGGCATGCCGGGTGGTCCGGGCGAGGGAACTGGCGCCGTGCAGCGCGGCCCGGGCAACGGTCCCGGCGGCCGGGACGGTGTGCCGAGTGTTCCCGGACCGCGCCGGGTCGGACCCGGTGACGGGCGGCCGGTCCGGGCTTCCGCGGCCGTGGTGCCGCCGGTCGTACCGGGCCGTCAGGGTGTGCGTGCTCCGGCGATACCCGGCCGGGCCGGTGCGATGGCGGACAGCCCCTCGGGTGTCATTCAGCGCCCGCCGCCGCGGGGCGGCAACGGTCAGCTCGCGCCGGACGAGGACGGTTTCACCACCGACCGGCGTTCGCAGGACGGTGGCCAGACCGGTGGTGTGACGCCGCCCGGCCAGGGGACTCGTGGCCCCGGTGGCGGCGTCTCGGTGCCCGGTCAGGCCGGTCCGGGTCGACGGGGGCGCGGCGAGGAGCAGGGCGTCCGGATCGCGGCCGACTCGCCGTTCGCCGACCTGGTCGGCGCGCAGCTCGAACCGGGCGCCGGCGAGCAGACCGCCGGTGAGCCGGGTCGTCCCGGTGAACCCGGTCGTGGCGGACGCCGCGCCGAGGGTGGTGGCCCGGCCCGAGCCGCGGGCGGGCGCCGCGCGCCGGTTCCGGAGCAGAGCCAGGCCTTCCCGGCCGGTATGGGCCACCCCGACCAGAGCCAGGGCTTCCGCGCGGGCACGGGTGGTCCCGACCAGAGCCAGGGCTTCCGCGCGGGTGCGGGCGGCCCGGAGCAGAGCCAGGGTTTCCGGGCAGGTGCGGGGAACCCGGAGCAGAGCCAGGGTTTCCGCGCGGGTATGGGCAGTCCGGACCAGAGCCAGGGTTTCCCGGCCGGTATGGGCCACCCCGACCAGAGCCAGGGTTTCCCGGCCGGTATGGGCGGCCCGGATCAGAGCCAGGGTTTCGCGGCCGGGACCGGTGGGCCGGACGCCAGCCAGGGTTTCCCGGCCGGCATGGGCGGACCGGAGCCGACCTCGCGGGGTCGCCGGCGTCGCGCCGCTCCGGACCAGGACCGTGGACCGGCCGATCAGGGCCGTGGCCCGGCCGGTCCGGAGCAGAGCCAGGGTTTCCCGGCCGGTGAGCAGGGGCCGCGAGGCCGCCGCCCGGCCGGTCCCGATCAGAGTCAGGGCTTCGCGGCCGGAACCGGCCAGCCGGAGCACGGCACGCCCAGCGGACCGGTCTCGCCGGCGCCGGGCCAGCGTGGCGGCGGGCCTAGGCCCCGTGGTGCCGGACCGGCCCGCGGTGGCGCGTCGGTACCCGGTTCGGCCGGTTCGGCCCGAGTGCCGGGCACCGGTTCTGCCAGCGTGCCCGGAAACGGTCCGAGCGGTCCCGGTGGCCCGGGTGGTCCCGGACGTCCCGGCGGGCCCGGTGGTCCGAACGGTCCCGGTGGTCCGAATGGTCCCGGTGGTCCGAATGGTCCCGGTGGTCCGAATGGTCCCGGTGGTCCGAATGGTCCCGGTGGTCCGAACGGGCCCGGTGGACCGGGTGGCCCCGGACGCGGAGCGGCATCGGTAGCGATGCCCGGAAACGGCCCCAACGGCCCCAACGGCCCCAACGGCCCCAACGGCCCCAACGGCCCCAACGGACAGGGCGGCCCGAGTGGCCTGCCCCGCGGCGCCGGTTCCGCCAGCGTGCCCGGGAACTCCCTTGAGCTGAGCGGCCCGCCCCGTGGCGCGGCCGGTGTCACCGGGAACGGCCCGGAAGCCGGCGGCCCGAGTGGCCTGCCGCGCGGCGCCGCCTCGGTAGCCGTGCCCGGCAACGGGCCCGGCGGTCCGGGACGTGGCGCTGCCGCGGTGCCCGGCAACGGGCCCGGTGGTCCGGGGCGTGGTGCTGCCGGTGTGCCCGGCAACGGCCCGGGACGCGGCACGGCCGGCGTCCCCGGCAACGGCACCAGGGCACCCGGCAACGGCAACGGCCCCGGAGGACCCGGCGGCCCCGGCAACGGCGGCCCGGGTAACGGCAACGGGCCGGGCGGACCCGGCACCGGCACCGGCACCGGGCAGGGTGGCCAGGCGCGGGGCACGGGAGCAGTCCAGGTGTCCGGAAACGCCGGTTCTGCGGCTGTCGGCGGGCGTGGCACGGGCTCGGCCTCGGTGCCGGGCACCGCATCCGTGCCGGGCACCGGCTCCGGGGACGGTCCGGGTGGCGGTGCCGGTGGACCCGGTGGGGCCAAGGGCAGCGCCGCGGCGGGATCCGCGGTCGTCCCGGTCGGTGCCGGGACCGGTAACGGCACGGGCACCGTCGTGGTGGCACGGGCCGGCGCGGCTTCCTCCGTACTATCGGGGTCTGTGCCCGGTGCGAAGAAAACCGGGAGTGGATCGCGGGCCGAGGGCGATGGCGCAGCCGAGCCGGAAGGTGGTCTGGCCGCCGAGTTGCGGCAGAAGCTGCGCACCCAGCGGCGGCTGCGAGTGATCACGCTGTCCACGCTGGCGACCGTGGTGCTGCTCCTGCTGCCGGCGTTCTTCGGGCTGCGGGCGATGAGCAGCGACCCGGTCTTCACGTCGCTGAACGCGCTGAACGTGCCGTCCTGGGCGGATCAGAAGCCGGACGACAAGGCCAGCAACAGCCGCTGGTGCTTCCTGGAGTGCCGGTTCTGGGAACGGACCGCCGAGTCGGGCGAGTCGTTCAAGGAGACCTCGCAGACCTACGTGACCGCGCTCAAGGAGGCCGGCTGGGCACCGTGGAAGGTCGCCGGCTGCCCGGAGAACAAGATCGACGCGGAGAACGGGATCTACACCTGCTGGACGCGGGACGAGTTCACTCTGGACCTGTTCGTCAGCCTGCCCGGTTGTGCGGTGGACCAGGTGGCGCAGGAAGCCGTGCCGCAAGCCGGCACACCGGAGGCCGAAGCCGGCGAGAGCGGCGCGAGGACGTGCGAGGGCTCGACGGTCAGCATCAAGGTGCGCACCGCGATCGCCGATGAACGCGGCAAGACCGACAAGAACCCGGGACCGGTCGGTGTGACGCCGGATCCGACGCTGGACCCGGATGAAATCCTCTTGGAGCCGACACCAGAGGCGTCGTGACGCGCGTAGTGGTCACGGACGGTAGGGTCTGCACGTTGTCCCAGCCGTACCGTGACCACCCGTAGAGGAGACGCGCAACATGAACGCCGGAGAAATCGCTGGTCTGATCGCGGCGGGCGCCTTCCTGATGCTCGTTCTGGTGCTCGCCGTGCCGATCCTGAAGCTGGGCCGCACCGTCGACGCCGCCACGCGCGCGATCAACGAGGTGACCGACCGCACCGGACCGTTGCTCGGCAACGTGAACACCACGGTGGAGAACGTGAACACCGCGCTCGGCCAGGTTCAGGTCTCTTTGGACGGCGTGAACCTGCAGCTGGCCAAGGTCGACACGATGACCGAGCACGCGCAGAACGTCACCGCGAACGTCGCGAACCTGGTCACCGTGGTCTCCGCCGCGGCCGCGAACCCGCTGGTCAAGGTGGCCTCGTTCGGGTACGGCCTGCGCAAGGCCGCCGCCGCGCGCCGCAGTGCCGAGGAGGACCGTGAGGTCCGCACCACGATCAAGCAGCGCCGCAAGGCCGGTCGCTGAGCATCCTGGGGAAGAGGGAATCGCCGTCATGAAACGCCTGCTCTGGCTCGGTGTCGGCCTGGCCGTCGGCGCCATCGTGGTCCGCAAGCTGACCCGTAAGGCCGAGGAGTTCACCCCGACCGGTATCGCCACCTCGCTCTCGCAATCCGCTGGCGGGCTGGTCGAGTCGATGCGTAGCTTCGTGGAGGACGTCCGCGACGGCATGGCCGAGCGGGAACAGCAGATCCACGAGGCATTCGCCGCCGGGGAGCTGTACGAGGACAAATTCGCCGAGCTGCGCGAGGACACGCAGCCCGGTTCGCAGGAGGAGAATCGATGAAGACCGCGGAGATCAAGCGGCGCTATCTGGCGCATTTCGAGGCGAACGGGCACACGGTGGTCCCGAGTGCCCCGCTGCCGGCCATCGAGGACCCGAACCTGCTGTTCATCAACGCCGGCATGGTGCAGTTCGTGCCGTATTTCCTGGGTCAGCAGACGCCGGCGTTCTCACGGGCGGTCAGCGTGCAGAAGTGTCTGCGCACGCCGGACATCGACGAGGTCGGCAAGACCAGCCGGCACGGCACGTTCTTCCAGATGAACGGCAACTTCTCGTTCGGCGACTACTTCAAGGAAGGCGCGATCAACCTCGCCTGGGAGCTGTCGACGAAGTCGGTGGCCGACGGAGGTTTCGGGCTGGACCCGTCGCGGATCTGGCCGACCGTCTACCTGGACGACGACGAGGCGTTCGAGCTGTGGCGCCGGATCGGTGTGCCGGTCGAGCACATCGTGCGCCGGGGCAAGAAGGACAACTACTGGTCGATGGGCATCCCGGGTCCGGCCGGCCCGTGCTCGGAGCTGTTCTACGACCGTGGCCCGGAGTACGGCAAGGACGGCGGCCCCGAGGCCGACGAGGACCGGTTCATGGAGTACTGGAACCTGGTCTTCATGCAGTACGAGATCACGAACGTGACCTCGAAGGAAGACTTCACGATCGTCGGGCCGCTGCCGAAGCAGAACATCGACACCGGCATGGGCCTGGAGCGCATCGCGTCGATCCTGCAGGGTGTCGACAACCTGTACGAGATCGACGAGGTCCGTCCGATCCTGGCCCGCGCGGCCGAGATGACCGGCAAGAAGTACGGCGTGCACTCCGGGCACGTCGCGGGTGAGTCGCACCCCGACGACGTACGCCTGCGGGTGATCGCCGACCACGTGCGGACCGCGCTGATGCTGATCGGTGACGGCGTGGTCCCGGCGAACGACGGCCGGGGTTACGTGCTGCGCCGGATCATGCGCCGGGCGATCCGGGCGATGCGCCTGCTCGGCTGGCAGGAGGCCGCGCTGCCGGAGCTGCTGCCGATCGCGCGCGACTGCATGGCCCCGTCCTACCCCGAGCTGGCCAAGGAGTTCGGCCGGATCTCCACGTACGCGTACGCGGAGGAGGACGCGTTCCTCGCCACGCTGCGCTCGGGCACCACGATCCTGGACACCGCGATCACCGAGACCAAGTCGTCCGGTGGACGGCAGCTGTCCGGTTCGCAGGCGTTCAAGCTGCACGACACGTACGGCTTCCCGATCGACCTGACCCTGGAGATCGCGCAGGAGCAGGGCCTCGAGGTCGACCAGACCGGGTTCCGCCGGCTGATGGCCGACCAGAAGAACGCGGCGAAGGCGGACGCGAAGGCGCGCAAGACCGGCCACGCGGACCTGTCGGCGTACCGGTCGGCGCTGGACGCCGGCGGCGCTGTCGAGTTCACCGGCTATCAGGAGGTCACCCGGGAGTCCCGGGTCCGTGCGCTGATCGGGGAGAAGGGCCGGATCGAGGTGGCCGGCGAGGGCGACTTCGTCGAGCTGGTCCTGGACACCACCCCGTTCTACGCCGAGGGCGGCGGCCAGCAGGCCGACACCGGCCTGATCAACGTGGGTGACGGCCGCGTCGAGGTGGTCGACGTGCAGCAGCCGATCCCCGGCCTGATCGTGCACAAGGTGCGGGTGGTCCGCGGCGAGGTGCGCGCCGGCGAGTCCGCCCTGGCCGAGATCGACGTGACCCGACGCAAGGCGATCTCCCGGTCGCACACCGCGACCCACCTGGTCCACCAGACCATGCGCAACTTCCTCGGCGAGTCGGCCACCCAGGCGGGTTCGCTGAACGCGCCGGGCCGGCTGCGGTTCGACTTCCACACCCCGGGCGCGGTCTCGCCGGCGGTGCTGCACGACGTCGAGCAGCAGATCAACGAGGTGCTGCTGCGCGACCTCGAGGTCAACGCGTTCATCACCTCGCAGGAGGAGGCGCGCCGGCTCGGTGCCATGGCGCTCTTCGGCGAGAAGTACGGCGACGAGGTCCGGGTCGTCGAGGTCGGGGACTACGCCCGCGAGCTGTGCGGTGGCACCCACGTGGCCCGTTCCGGTCAGCTCGGGCTCGTGAAGATCCTGGCCGAGGCGTCGATCGGCTCCGGCGTGCGCCGGGTCGAGGCGCTGGTCGGCATCGACGCGTTCAGCTTCCTGGCCAAGGAGCACCTGCTGGTGTCCCGCCTGGCCGACATGTTCCGGGTGCCCGGCGACCAGGTCGCCGACCGGGTCGAGCAGACCGTCTCGGCGCTGCGCGACGCGGAGAAGGAGCTGGAGAAGCTCAAGGCGCAGATGGTGATGGGCGGCGCGAGCGCGCTCGCCGACGGCGCCAAGGATCTGCGCGGCGTGGCCTACGTGGGGACCGAGGCGCCGGAGGGCGCGGCGGTCAACGACGTGCGCACGCTGGCCCAGGAGATCCGGGGCCGGATCGACCAGGCGCGTCCCGCGGTGGTCGCGGTGACCTCCCGGGCCAACGGCAAGGCGTCGCTGATCGTGGCGGTGAACGCGGCCGCGAAGAGCCGGGGCCTGTCCGCGCAGGATCTGGTCAAGGGTGCGCTCTCCGGCCGGGGTGGCGGCAACGCCGATCTGGCGCAGGGCGGCGGCGTTCCGGCGGCCGAGGCCGCGAACCTGCTGGCGTCGATCGAGAAGTCGCTCGCCGAGGCGAACTGACGGTAATGGTGATGGCCGCTCCGGGTATCCGGAGCGGCCGGATTGGTAACGGATCCGTCGCCCACCGCGACGGATCCTTTTGTTTTCCTTGGGTACGCCTAGCTCGTGCACAGGGGGGCGTCGTTTTGGCGGGCGAAGCGGTTAAGCTTTGCGCGCGATCGAGATCCGGTATCGATATTTCTTGATATCGGCTCTCTTCGCCTTTCGAAACGGCTTGTTCGCAGGACTTGGAGAAGCGGCTTGCTGGTGTGCAGGGAGAGAGCGTGACACACGGCTTCACCCGAGGGGTGCGCCTCGGGGTGGACGTCGGCCAGGTGCGCGTCGGGGTCGCCAAGTGCGACCCGGACGGGATCCTGGCCAGCCCGGTGGTGACCGTGGCACGGGATCAGCTGGCCGGCGAGGACAAGGTCCCCGCCGACATCGCCGAGCTGGCCCGGCTGGCGGAGGAGCACGAGGCCGTCGAGGTCGTCGTGGGGCTCCCGGTTGCCCTGAACGGGCGCGAGGGCGTGGCGGCCGGCCACGTCCGGGCGTACGTGGAACGGCTGAGCGCGGCTGTCGCGCCTCGGCCGGTCGTGCTCTCCGACGAGCGGATGTCGACCGTGGTAGCCAGCCGTAGGCTGAGTGAGCGGGGCGTTCGCGGGCGTCGGCAGCGTGCCGTCGTCGACCAGGCGGCCGCCGTGGAGATCCTGCAGTGCTGGCTGGACGCGCAGCGGAGGCAGACTTAATTGAACGACGACGACGACCTGGATCTTTCGTTCGAGGGAGCCGAGGACCGAGGCCGGTGGAAACATCGCAAGAAGGAGGGCAGCGGTCGCACGCTGATGGCCTTCGCCATGGTCATTCTGCTGCTCGGCGCACTCGGCGGCGGTGTTTACGTCGGCTACGACAAGGTGAAGGGCTACTTCAGCGCTGAGGACTTCCCCGGTCCGGGCGCCGGTGAGGCCGTCATCGAGGTCAAGTCCGGCAACACCGCGACCGACATCGCCAACACCCTGTTCAAAGCGGGTGTGGTGAAGAGCGCCGCGGCGTTCGTCGACGCTGCCAAGGACAACCCGAAGAGCACCGAGGTGCAGGTCGGGTCGTATCTCCTGAAGAAGGAGATGAAGGCCAGCGAGGCGCTGACCATGCTGCTGGACCTGAAGAACAAGAACGTCAACAAGGTGACCATCCCCGAGGGGATCATCTCGCTGCAGATCTTCGACCGGCTGTCGAAGGCGTCCGGCATCCCGGTCGCCGAGTTCAAGAAGGCCGCTCGGGACCCGCAGAAGCTCGGGGTGCCGGCGCTCTGGTTCACCCGTCTGGACGGCAAGAAGGTCGTCAAGACGGACATCGAGGGCTTCCTCTACCCGGCGACGTACGAGATCCCGAAGAAGAGCACCGCCACCGACATCCTCAAGATGATCATTGCGAACTTCAACGCCGAGATGGACAAGCTCGACTTCGTCGCGAAGGTGAAGAAGCTCGACGTCAAGATCTCGCCGTACGAGGCGCTGGTGGCCGCGTCGATCGCTCAGGTCGAGGGGTTGCTCGCGGTGGACATGGGTCCGATCGCGCGGGTGCTGTACAACCGCTCGTACACCGGCGAGTTCCCGTGCGGCTGTCTGCAGCTGGACAGCACGGTCAACTACTGGCTGCGGATCAGTGGAAAGGACGCGAAGGCGTCCGAGAAGCTGCTCGCCAAGGAGTTGCACGACCCGAAGAACCCGTACAACTACGACGTCAAGGGTATGGCGGTCGGGCCGATCAGCAGCCCCGGAGAAGTCGCCCTCAAGGGTGCTATCAATCCCCCGAAGAGCAATTACTACTTCTTTGTGACGATCGACCAAAAGGGCACGACGGCGTACGGCGTGACCAACGACGACCATGAGAAGAACAAGCTGACGGCCTGCAAGAACGGCATTCCGATCTGCGGGTGATCACCAGTGGCCGGTCGGTTTCCACACCGGCCGGCCACTGAGGTGAGGTAGCGCCGATTGTCGATCCGTGGCACCCTCCCTTTCGTGGTTCCGGCCGGGGGCTTGGTGGCTGGACGGGTAGCGGAGGCGGTCATGCTCGACGATCTGGACGCGGTACTGGAGGAAGAGGATCAGCCGGCGAAGTCCGATTCGCCACGGCTGAGCCCACGCGGGCGGGGTGGCCGCTCGGCCATCGCCCTCTTCCTCACCCTGCTGCTGTTCGGCCTGCTGGCCGGGGGCGGGTGGTACGGGTACACCAAGGTCAAGGGCCTGTTCACCGACGAGGACTATTCCGGTCCCGGCGGCGCCGAGGCGATCGTGCAGATCAAGACCGGTCAGTCGGCCACCGAGATCGGCACCATGCTGTTCGGCCAGAAGGTCGTCGCCTCGCCGGACGCGTTCGTGGCGGCCGCCAAGGAGAACGCGCGCAGTAAGAACATCCAGGCCGGCTGGTACAAGCTCAAGGTCGAGATGAAGGCGAGCGACGCGCTCACTCTGCTGCTCGACCCGAAGAGCCGCTGGGTCACCAAGGTCACCCTGCCCGAGGGCCTCACCTACCAGCAGACCTTCCAGGCGCTGTCGAAAGCCACCAAGATCCCGGTGGCCGCGTTCGAGAAGGCCGGCAAGAACCCGGTCGGGCTCGGGATCGACGCGTCCTGGTTCACCCGCAGCGACGGCAAGAAGATCGACAAGACCGACATCGAGGGCTTCCTCTACCCGGCGACGTACGAGCTGTCGCCGAAGGCGGACGCCACCGAGGTGCTCAAGACGATCGTCGCGAACTTCAACACGCAGATGGAGCAGATGGAGTTCGCCGCCACCGTGCGCAAGTCGCGGGGCGGGGTCACGCCGTACGAGGCCCTGATCGTGGCGTCGATCGCGCAGGCCGAGGCGCTCAAGGACGTCGACATGGCGAAGGTGTCCCGGGTGATCTACAACCGGGCGTACGGCGACTTCGACTGCAAGTGCCTGGGCCTGGACAGCACGGTCAACTACTGGCTCCGGATCACCGGCAAGGGCTCGAAGGCGTCCGAGCACCTGACGAACGCGGATCTGCACAATCCGAAGAACCCGTACAACACGCACGACAAGAAGGGCCTGCCGCCCGGCCCGATCGGCAACCCCGGCCAGGTTGCGATCAAGGGCGCCATGAACCCGACGAACAACTTCCCGTACTACTACTTCATCAGCGTCGACACGGCCGGGACGATGGCCTACGGCAAAACCGGCGAGGACCACGCCAAGAACGTCCTGATCGCCTGCCAGAACGGCATTCCGCTCTGCTGACGTCGTCCCCTGTGGGCGGACTCCGTAAAATACGACGGCGACCCTTCGCCGACGACAAGGACGGACCGCTGTGCAGACGAACAGCTCGCGACGGGCGGCCGTCCTCGGCAAGCCGATCGCCCACTCGCTCTCCCCGGTGATCCATCGTGCCGGGTTCGCCGCCGCCGGCCTGACCGGCTGGAGCTACGAGGCGATCGAGTGCGCCGAGTCGGAGCTTCCCGCCCTGGTGGCCGGCTTCGGCCCGGAGTGGGCCGGCCTGTCGCTGACCATGCCGCTCAAGGAGGCCGCGCTCAAGCTGGCCGCCGTGGCGACACCGGCCGCGCTCGCCGTCGGTGTCGCGAACACTCTGGTCCGCCAGCCGGACGGCGCCTGGCACGCCGACAACACCGACATCTCCGGCATGGTCCGGGTGCTGCGCGAGGCCGGTCTGGGCCGTGGCACCGGCCGGCACGCCGTCCCGGAGGCGCCGCCGCGGGTGACCATTCTCGGTAACGGCGGGACCGCCCGCGCCGCACTGGCCACCGCGGCCGAGCTGGGCGCCGAGGTGGTCACGCTGATCACCCGCCGCCCCGAGGCCCGCGACGAGCTGGAACCGATCGCCGGCGAGCTCGGCATCAAGCTGGACGGCGTGGCCTGGGCCGACGCCCCGTCCGCGTTCGACGCCGACGCGGTGATCGCCACGGTGCCCAAGGGTGCCGCCGACGAGCTGGCCGCCGTGGCCACCTGGCGGCCCGGGACGGTGCTCTTCGACGCGCTCTACGACCCGTGGCCGACACCGCTCGCCGCGTCGGCGTCCGCGGCCGGGCTGGCCGTGGTCTCCGGGCTGGACCTGCTGCTGGCCCAGGCGCTGAGCCAGTTCGAGCAGTTCACCGGGGTGCCCGACGCCCCGGAGGCGGAGATGCGGGCCGCTCTCGACGAGGCGGTCCGCGCCCGCTCGGCCTAGTTCTTCGGCGAGGCGGGGGCCGCGCGGGTCAGGACCGCTGTCACGATCAGGGCCGCTGCGGCAAAACCGAAAATCACCACCGCCATCGGTACGCCGTGACCGGCCGCGCCCAGTCCCACCAGCGGCGCGGCCACCGCGCCGATCACCGACTGGACCCCGCCGAGCAGCGCGGCGGCCGCCCCGGCGTGCGCCGGATAGCGGTCCAGGGCCAGCGCGGCGGTGTTCGGCAGGATCAGTCCCATCGCCGTGACCAGCAGGAACAGCCCCGCGAGGAGCACCAGCAGGCTCTGCAGCCCGGCGCCGAGCAGGGCCAGCGCGCCCGCGACGGTCAGCAGCACCAGCCCGGCGCCGAGCATGGTGCGCAGGCTCCACCGGCCCAGCAGCGCGCCGTTGGCCTGGCTCAGCACGGTCAGGCCGATCGCGTTCGCGCCGAAGAGCAGGCTGAACACGGTGGGGGACAGGCCGTACCCGTCCTGCAGCACAAAACTCGACCCGGAGATGTAGGCGAACAGGGCGGCGAACGCGAACGCCTGGGCCAGCGCGTACCCGAGGAAGACCCGATCGGTGAAGAGCGTCCGCGCGATGCCGGCCAGCGAACCCAGCCCGCCCGCGCTGCGCCGCTCCGGCGGCAGCGTCTCCGGCAGGCCGACCAGCACCAGCAGGGTGAGCAGCAGGCCGATCACGCCGAGCGCCACGAAGATCCCCTGCCAGGAGGCGGCCCGCAGCACCGCGCTGCCCAGGCTGGGCGCCGCGATCGGCGCCACCCCGAAGATCAGTGTCAGCGTGCCGAACAGCCGCGCCGCACCCACCCCGGAACTCAGGTCGCGGACCACCGCCCGGGCCACCACGACACCGACCCCACCGGCAACCCCCCCCTGCAGGAAGCGGAGGCCGGTCAGCACCGGCGCCGTCGGGGCCAGGGCGATCAAGAACGAGACGATCGCGTACGCCAGCACGCCCAGCAACGCCGGTCGCCGCCGTCCCCAGCGGTCGCTGAGCGGGCCGAACACGAACTGGCCCAGCGCCAGCCCGATCAGGCACGCGGTGAGCGACAGCTGCACCTGCCCGGCCGGCACCCGCAGCTCGGCGGTGATCTCCGGCAGCGCCGGTAGGTACATGTCGAGCGAGAGCGGCCCGATCGCGGTGATCAGCCCGAGCACCACGACGAGCAGGGCCCGGGGCCGCGGGGCCGGTGACTCGGGCGGGGCGTCTGCTGCGGCGGTGCTGGGTGCGGTCACGCCGCCGAAGTTACGGCGGCGCGATGTCCGGCCGGTGTCCGCGCACACCAGGTGTGACCAGCACCGCTCGCCGTTCCCGGTCCGGAGTGCGGGATCGGCGTGCCTCCCGTCGGCGCGTGCGGGCCGCATATCTAGACTTCTCCCATGCTGCGCTGGCTTACTGCAGGTGAATCGCACGGTCCGGCTCTCGTCGCGCTTCTGGAGGGTGTTCCCGCCGGGGTGGAGGTGACGAGCGCGGACATCACCCGTGACCTCGTGCGCCGACGCCTGGGCTACGGCCGCGGCGCCCGGATGAAGTTCGAGCAGGACGAGGTCGAGTTCATCGGCGGTGTCCGGCACGGCCTGACCCTGGGCAGCCCGGTCGCGATCCGGGTCGGCAACACCGAGTGGCCGAAGTGGGAGACGGTGATGTCACCCGACCCGGTCGACCCCGAGGTGCTCGCCGCGCAGACCCGCAACGCCCCGCTGACCCGCCCGCGCCCCGGTCACGCCGACCTGGCCGGCATGCAGAAGTACGGGCACACCGACGCCCGCCCGATCCTGGAGCGCGCCAGCGCCCGGGAGACCGCGGCCCGGGTCGCCGTCGGCGTGGTCGCCAAGCAGCTGATCAAGCAGGCCCTGGGCATCGAGATCGTCTCGCACGTGATCGAGCTGGGTTCGGTCGCCGCCAAGTCCGGCCTGATCCCCACGCCTGACGACGCCGACCGGATCGACGCCGACCCGCTGCGCTGCCTCGACCCGGAGGCCAGCGCCCGGATGGTGGCCGAGGTCGACGCCGCCAAGCGGGACGCCGACACGCTCGGTGGCATCGTCGAGGTGCTGGCCTACCACGTCCCGCCGGGCCTCGGCTCGCACGTGCAGTGGGACCGCAAGCTCGACGCACGCCTCGCGACCGCGCTGATGTCCATCCAGTCGGTCAAGGGCGTCGAGATCGGCGACGGTTTCACCCAGGCCCGTTCGCGCGGCTCGGTCGCGCACGACGAGATCATCCCCACGCCGGACGGCGTGAAGCGGGTCACCGACCGCGCCGGCGGCCTCGAGGGCGGCATCACCAACGGTGAGCCGCTGCGGGTGCGTGCCGCCCTGAAGCCGATCTCGTCGCTGAACCGGGCCCTGCAGACCGTCGACATCCTCACCGGCGAGGCCACCACCGCGATCAACCAGCGCTCCGACGTCTGCGCGGTCCCGGCCGGCGCGGTCGTCGCCGAGGCGATGGTCGCGCTGGTCCTGGCCGAGGCCGCCACCGAGAAGTTCGGCGGCGACTCGGTCCCGGAGATCCGCCGCAACCTGCAGTCCTACCTGGACAACCTGGTGATCCGCTGATGGCGCCGGTCGCAGTCCTGGTCGGCCCGCCGGGCGCCGGCAAGACCACCATCGGCGAGGCGGTCGCGGCTGCCCTGGGCCTGACGTTCGTCGACACCGACGCCCTCATCGAGGCCCGCGCCGGCAAGCCCATCCCGGACATCTTCATCGACGAGGGTGAGCCCGTCTTCCGCGCCCTGGAACGCGAGGTCGTCGCGGAGGCCCTCACGTCGTTCCCGGGCGTCCTGGCCCTGGGCGGCGGCGCCATCCTCGACGAGGCCACCCGCAAACTCCTCCACGACCACACGGTCGTCTTCCTCTCGGTCGAGCTCTCCGACGCCATCAAGCGGGTCGGCCTCGGCGGCGGCCGCCCCCTGCTGGCCATGAACCCGCGCGCGACGATGAAGTACCTGTTGGAGCAGCGCCGCCCGCTCTACACCGAGATCGCCACCCACACCATCACCACCGACGCCCGCGACCCCGCCGAGATCGCCACCGAGGTCGCCACCCTCCTCCGCTGACCCCGGACCCGTCCGCCCCAAGCACTGTGTGGGGAGTTTGGGTGCGGAGCGCACCGCAACTCCCCACACACGTCTGTTGCAAGCGTTGTGTGGGGAGTTCGGGTGTGGAGCGCACCGTTACTCCCCACACATGTCGGGGGTGGGTGCCCACCTGGCGGACCGATGGCTGCGTGCGACGACTGCGGGCGGGGGCACCGATAGGCTCAGCGTCGTGGTGACGCGAATTCCGGTGGCGGGTGACCGTCCGTATGACGTGATCGTCGGGCGAGGCCTTGACGACGAGCTTCCGAGGCTGATCGAGGGGGCCGCGCGGGTCGCAGTGCTGTATCCGCCGACGCTGCGTGAGCGGGCGGCGGCGGTGGCCGAGGCGGCACGGGCCAAGACGGTGCTGATCGAGGTGCCGGACGCCGAGCGGGGCAAGACCGTCGAGGTGGCCGCGCACTGCTGGGACGAGCTGGGCGCGGCGGGCTTCACCCGTACCGATGTGGTGGTCGGTGTCGGTGGCGGAGCGACCACCGACCTGGCCGGCTACGTCGCCGCGGCCTGGTTGCGCGGGGTGCGCTGGGTGCCGGTCTCCACCTCGGTGGCCGGCATGGTCGACGCCGCGGTCGGCGGGAAGACCGCGGTGAACATCGGGGCCGGCAAGAACCTGGTCGGCGCGTTCCACCCGCCCGCCGGTGTCCTCTGTGACCTGGACGCGCTGGACACGCTGCCGGCCGAGGACATCGCCGCCGGGCTGGCCGAGGTGGTCAAGGGCGGGTTCATCGCCGACCCGCGGATCCTGGAGCTGGTCGAGGCCGACCCGAAGGCCGCGCTGGACCCGCGCAGTGACGTGCTGCGGGAGCTGATCGAGCGCAAGATCCAGGTGAAGGCCGACGTGGTCGGGGTGGACCTGCGGGAGTCCGGGCTGCGGGAGATCCTGAACTACGGGCACACGCTGGGTCACGCCATCGAGCGCCGGGAGAAGTACACCTGGAAGCACGGGCACGCGGTCGCCGTCGGCATGATTTTCGCGGCCGAGCTGGGCCGGTTGTCCGGGCGGCTGGACGAGGACACCGCCGCGCGGCACCGGCGGATCCTCGAGCTGCTCGGCCTGCCCACCTCGTACGACAAAGATGCCTGGACCGACCTCGAGGCCGGGATGCGCGTCGACAAGAAGACCCGGGCCGCGACCTTGCGGTTCGTGGTCCTGGACGGCCTGGCGAAGCCGGGCATCCTGGCCGGGCCGGACGACGACCTGCTGCGGCGGGCCTACGCGGCGGTGGCCCGATGATCTACGTGCTGAACGGGCCGAACCTGAACCGGCTGGGCACCCGGGAACCGGACATCTACGGCAAGACGACCTACCAGGACCTGGTCGACATGTGCCTGAGCGTGGCCGAGGACCTGGGCGTGACGGTCCAGGTGGAGCAGACGAACGCCGAGCACCAGATGATCGAGTGGCTGCACCGGGCCGTCGACGAGGGCGCCGACGTGGTGCTGAACCCGGCCGCCTGGACGCATTACAACATCGCGATCCGCGATGCCTGCGCGTTGCTGCGTGGCAAGCTGGTCGAGGTGCACATCTCCAACATCCATCAGCGGGAGGAGTGGCGGCACCACTCAGTGATCTCGGCGGTGGCGACCGGAGTGATCGCGGGGCTCGGTATAGACGGGTACCGGCTGGCTTTGGAACACATCTGCCGGTAGGCCCGATTCGCCCTCACCAGCCAATCATCGGTAAAGTGGTTCGGTCACCGATTCGCGTCAAGATCAAGGCAGGACATGGCTTCCACCAACGACCTGAAGAACGGCCTGGTTCTCAACCTCGACAAGGAGCTGTGGTCCGTCGTTGAGTTCCAGCACGTCAAGCCCGGTAAGGGTCCCGCCTTCGTGCGGACCACGCTGAAGCACGTGCTGTCCGGCAAGGTCGTCGACAAGACCTTCAACGCGGGCACCAAGGTCGAAACCGCGACCGTGGACAAGCGCACGATGCAGTATCTGTACAAGGACGGCGACGACTACGTCTTCATGGACCTGGACACGTTCGACCAGATCCACGTCCCCGGCGTGACGGTTGGCGACAATGCCAACTACCTGCTCCCGGAGGCTGAGGCCACGGTCGCGCTGCACGAGGGTGTGCCGCTCTACATCGAGCTGGCGACCAGCGTGTTCCTCGAGGTCACCTACACCGAGCCGGGCCTGCAGGGCGACCGCTCGACCGGTGGCACCAAGCCGGCGACCGTCGAGACCGGCGCCACGGTTCAGGTTCCGCTCTTCATCACCACCGGTGAGAAGATCAAGGTCGACACCCGCGACGGCCGCTACCTCGGCCGCAGCTGATGGCGGAAGGTCCCAAGAAGGAACGGCTGGCGCGCCGCAAGGCTCGCAAGCGGGCGCTGGACGTCCTCTTCGAGGCTGACCTGCGTAATCTGGCGCCGGGCGAGGTGCTCGTCACCTATCTCGAGCGGATCGCCAAGCCGCACCCCGAGCACCTCGGGTATGCGATCACCCTGATCGAGGGTGTCGCCAAGAACCTCGATCGGGTCGACGAGCTGATCGCGAGCTACGCCGAGGGCTGGACGATCGACCGGATGCCGGCCGTTGACCGGAACCTGGCGCGGATCGCGGTCTACGAGCTGCTCTACGAGCCCGAGGTCGACGACCCGGTGGCGATCACCGAGGCGGTGGAGCTGGCGAAGGAGATGTCGACCGACGACAGCCCGCGGTTCCTCAACGGTCTGCTGGACCGGATCGCGGCGTTCGCCACGCGCTGAGCGTCACCGGAAAGCAGGGAACGGCCTGGACCAGTCGGTCCGGGCCGTTTTTTCAGATATTGCACTTTTCCGAAGAGAGTTCCGCAATGTGGACATCCGGAAAAGGATATGGAGAAGCCCGCGTCGATCTTGGGGGGCCGACGCGGGCTCTTTTTGCGTTCCGGAGTGACCCGGCTACCAGAAAATCAGCTGGCGAAGAACGCCCGGGGGTCGGCGACCAGAACACCCTGCTCGGTCAGCCGCTCGATCAAGCCCGAGGGCGAGATGTCGTAGACGATGGCGAGGGCACGCAGGTCGTCGGCGCGGATCGAGAGAACCCGGCCGTTGTAGTCGCCGCGCTGCTGCTGGATGGCCCGGGCGTACCGCGCCACGTAGGCGAGGTCCTCACCGGTGGTGTCGTACAGCTTCTCGAGGTCCAACACGATCTTGTTGGTCGCCTCGAGGCGGATGCCACTGCCGTCGGGCAGCAGCTCGGAGACGGGTACTCGGTAGAAGTCGGCCAGTTCGGCCAGACGCGATACGGTTACCGCGCGGTCGCCACGCTCGTACGAGCCGACCACGACGGCCTTCCATCGACCGTTGGACTTC
This sequence comes from Actinoplanes awajinensis subsp. mycoplanecinus, assembly GCF_001509495.1. Classification (NCBI taxonomy): domain Bacteria; kingdom Bacillati; phylum Actinomycetota; class Actinomycetes; order Micromonosporales; family Micromonosporaceae; genus Actinoplanes; species Actinoplanes awajinensis. Next base: position 37,079 of record NZ_LLZH01000319.1, read on the forward strand.
TCTTCGACGCCCTGCAGGGACAGGCCCTGCTGCTGGCGGATGGAGCGCAGGCGAGCGCCTAGCGACTTCGCGTACTCAGACGGCATTCGGACACTCCCAGTACTGTGCTCGGCCCGGAGGGTTCTTCCTCACGGATCGCTACGCTGCGTGACGGTACGGAGTTTGCGACCGCCGGTCAAGTGTTGGTTACCGATGAGTCGCGCGGGCCCTTCCAAAGTTACCGGCTGTATCCCTAGTTGCTGGATTTGTCCGGGTTGTTCGTGGGTCAGGCACGTCACCATGGTCAACGCTTGGTCCACTGGTAACGTAGCGTCAGCCATCGCGCCGGTTCCTACAGGGGCCGGACCGATCCCGACATCCTTTAACGACCCGTCCCGTGAGGCGGGGAAGGAGGTCCGCCGTGGCGCAGCCACGCGCAGACGCGCCCAGCAAGATCATTCTCGAGGGGTCCGACCTGTCCCGGGTCGTCGACCGGATCGCCCATCAGATCCTGGAGAAGACCTCCGGCGCCACCGGCACCGTTCTTCTCGGCATCCCCACCCGCGGCGTTCCCCTCGCCCATCGCCTGGCCGCCCGGATCCACGCCTTCGAAGGCGTCGACGTCCCGGTCGGCTCGCTGGACATCACGCTCTACCGCGACGACCTGCGCCTGCAGGCCACCCGCGCGCTCGGCAAGACCGAGCTGCCGCCCGGCGGCATCGACGGCCTGCGGGTGATCCTGGTCGACGACGTGCTCTTCTCCGGCCGCTCGGTGCGCGCCGCCCTGGACGCGCTCAAGGACCTCGGCCGGCCCAGCTCGGTGCAGCTCGCCGTGCTCGTCGACCGCGGTCACCGGCAGTTGCCGATCCGGGCCGACTACGTCGGCAAGAACATCCCGACCGCGCTCAGCGAGAGCGTCAAGGTGGCGCTGACCGAGATCGACGGCGCCGACGAGGTCAAACTGATCGGGGGCCTCCAATGATCAAGCACCTGCGCTCCGCGGCCGACCTGGACGCCGCGACCGCCACCCTGATCCTGGACACCGCCGCCGAGATGGCCGCGCTCTCCGGCCGTGAGGTCAAGAAGCTGCCCGCGCTGCGTGGCCGTACCGTGGTGAACCTCTTCTACGAGGACTCCACCCGGACCCGGATCTCCTTCGAGGCGGCCGCCAAGCGGCTCTCCGCGGACGTCATCAACTTCTCCGCCAAGGGTTCCAGCGTCTCCAAGGGCGAGAGTCTCAAGGACACCGCGCTCACCCTGCAGGCGATGGGCGCCGACGCCGTGGTGATCCGGCACCCGGCCAGCGGCGCGCCGCACCGGCTGGCGAACTGGGTGGAGGGCTCGGTGGTCAACGCCGGCGACGGCACCCACGAGCACCCGACCCAGGCGCTGCTGGACGCGTACACGATGCGGTCCCGGCTGGGCCGCCTCGACGGGCTGCGGGTGGCGATCGTCGGCGACGTGCTGCACAGCCGGGTGGCCCGCTCCAACGTGCTGCTGCTCACCACGCTGGGTGCCCAGGTCACCGTCGTCGGCCCCCCGACCCTCATCCCGCTGAACGTCGCGGCGGCGCTCTCCGCATCGACGAAGGTGAGCTACGACCTCGACAGCGTCATCCCGGACAGTGACGTGGTGATGATGCTGCGGGTGCAGACCGAGCGGATGCAGGACTCCTACTTCCCCTCGTCCCGGGAGTACAGCCGGCGCTACGGCCTCGATCTGCGGCGGATGAAGCAGATGCAGGAGCACGCGATCGTCATGCACCCCGGCCCGATGAACCGCGGGATGGAGATCGCCCCCGAGGTGGCCGACTCACCCCGCTCCACGATCGTCGAACAGGTCGCCAACGGCGTCAGCGTCCGGATGGCCGTCCTCTACCTGCTTTTGGGAGGCAAGTGATGGCGTACCTGCTCAAGGGCGTCTCGATCCTCGGCGCCGCGCCGGTCGATCTATATATCGAAAAAGGCGTTATTTCCGACAAGCCGGTGGACGGTGCGACCGTCGTCGACGCTACCGGGCTGATCGCGCTCCCCGGCCTGGTGGACGTGCACACCCACCTGCGCGAGCCGGGCCGCGAGGACGCCGAGACGGTCGAGACCGGATCCCGGGCCGCCGCGCTCGGCGGGTACACCGCGGTCTGCGCGATGGCGAACACCTCGCCGGTCGCCGACACCGCCGGCGTGGTCGAGCAGGTCTGGCGGCTGGGCCGGGAGGCCGGGCTGGTCGACGTGCAGCCGATCGGCGCGGTCACGGTCGGGCTGGCCGGCAAGCAGATGGCCGAGCTGGGAGCGATGGCCACCTCGGCCGCGAACGTACGGATCTTCTCCGACGACGGTTTCTGCGTCGCCGACCCGAAGCTGATGCGCCGCGCCCTGGAGTACGTGAAGGCGTTCGACGGCGTGATCGCCCAGCACGCCGAGGAGCCCCGGCTCACCGAGGGCGCGCAGATGCACGAGGGCGAGGTCAGCACCCGGCTCGGGCTGACCGGCTGGCCCGCGGTCGCCGAGGAGGCGATCATCGCCCGGGACGTGCTGCTGGCCGAGCACGTCGGCAGCCGCCTGCACGTCTGCCACGTCTCCACCGCCGGTTCGGTCGAGGTGCTGCGCCAGGCCAAGGCCCGCGGGGTCCGGGTGACCGCCGAGGTCACCCCGCACCACCTCCTGCTCACCGACGAGCTCGCCGCGGGTTACGACCCGGTTTTCAAGGTCAACCCCCCTTTGCGTACGGCCTCGGACGTCGCCGCGCTGCGCCAGGCGGTGCTGGACGGCGTGATCGACGTGGTCGCCACCGATCACGCCCCGCACGCGGTGCAGGACAAGGAATGCGAGTGGTCGTACGCCCGGCCCGGCATGCTCGGCCTGGAGACCGCCCTGCCGATCGTGCTGAGCGTCTTCGGCCCGCAGTGGGACCTGATCGCCGACCGGATGTCGATCGCGCCGGCCCGGATCGCCGGGCTGGACGGGCACGGCGGTGACCTCACGCAGGCCGGTACGCCGGCCAACCTCACGCTGGTGGACCCGGCGGCCAGCTGGGTCGTCGACCCGGCCGGGCTGGCGAGCCGCAGCCGGAACACGCCGTACGCGGGGATGACCCTGCCCGGTCGCATCGTGGCGACCTTCCTGCGGGGCGAAGCGACAGTGCTTGACGGGAAGGTAACGAAGTGACTTTCGTCAATGGTTTGTCGGGAGTGCGGCGTAGCCGCCTGGCCAGCCCAGCAATTCTGGTGCTCGAGGACGGGCGCAGTTTCGCCGGCACGGCGTACGGCGCCGTGGGCGAGACGTTCGGCGAGGCGGTGTTCACCACCGGCATGACCGGGTACCAGGAGACGCTGACCGACCCGTCGTTCCACCGGCAGGTCGTGGTGCAGACCGCGCCGCAGATCGGCAACACCGGCGTCAACGACGAGGACGACGAGTCGGACCGGATCTGGGTGGCCGGCTACGTGGTCCGCGACCCGGCCCGCCGCCCGTCCAACTGGCGCGCCACCGGTGACCTGGGCGAGCGCCTGGCCGCCGAGGGTGTCGTCGGGATCAGCGGCATCGACACCCGCGCCCTGACCCGGCACCTGCGCGACCGCGGCGCGATGCGGGTCGGCATCTCGTCGCTCGACCTCGACCCGGCGGCGCTTGCCGAACGGGTCCGCAGCCAGCCGCAGATGCTCGGCGCGGACCTCTCCGCGCAGGTCAGCACCGGCGAGCGGTACATCGCGAAGGCTGACGGCGAGCACCGCTACACGGTCGCGGCCCTGGACCTGGGGATCAAGCGCAACGTGGCCCGCCGGCTCGCCGCCCGCGGCGTGACCACGCACGTCTTCCCGGCCTCCGCCTCGATCGAGGAGCTGCTGTCGGTGAGCCCGGACGCGGTCTTCTTCTCGCCCGGCCCGGGTGACCCGGCCACCGCGGACGGCCCGGTCGCGCTGGCACAGGAGGTGATGCGCCGCCGGGTGCCGCTGTTCGGCATCTGCTTCGGCAGCCAGATCCTCGGCCGCGCGCTCGGCTTCGGCACCTACAAGCTCGGCTACGGCCACCGCGGCATCAACCAGCCGGTGCTCGACAAGACCACCGGCAAGGTCGAGGTGACCAGCCACAACCACGGCTTCGCGGTCGACGCCCCGATCGGCGAGGTGACCGACACCGAGTTCGGTGGTGTCGAGGTCTCGCACGTCTGCCTCAACGACAACGTGGTCGAGGGCCTGCGTGGCCTCGACGTGCCCGCGTTCACCGTCCAGTACCACCCCGAGGCCGCTGCCGGCCCGCACGACGCCGACTACCTGTTCGACAGGTTCGTCGAGCTCGTCGAGAAGAAGGGCTGAGCCCCGTGCCGAAACGTGAAGATCTCAAGCACATCATGGTGATCGGCTCCGGCCCGATCGTCATCGGGCAGGCCTGCGAGTTCGACTACTCCGGCACCCAGGCGTGCCAGGTGCTGCGCGCCGAGGGGCTGCGCGTCTCGCTGGTCAACTCCAACCCGGCCACGATCATGACCGACCCGGAGTTCGCCGACGCCACCTACGTCGAGCCGATCACCCCGGAGTTCGTCGAGCTGGTCATCGCGAAGGAGCGCCCGGACGCGATCCTGGCGACCCTGGGCGGCCAGACCGCGCTGAACACCGCGATCGCCCTGCACGAGAACGGCGTGCTGGAGAAGTACGGCGTCGAGCTGATCGGCGCCAACGTCGAGGCCATCCGCAAGGGTGAGGACCGGCAGCTGTTCAAGGACGTGGTCGCGAAGGCGGGCGGTGAGACCCCTCGCTCGCGGGTCTGCCACTCGATGGACGAGGTCCGGGCGACCGTCGCCGAGATCGGTCTGCCGGTCGTGGTGCGCCCGTCGTTCACCATGGGCGGGCTCGGCTCCGGCATGGCGCACAACGACGCGGACCTGGAGCGGATCGCCGGTTCCGGCCTGGCCGCCTCCCCGGTGACCGAGGTCCTGATCGAGGAGAGCGTGCTCGGCTGGAAGGAGTACGAGCTCGAGCTGATGCGCGACAAGCACGACAACGTCGTGGTGGTCTGCTCGATCGAGAACATCGATCCGATGGGCGTGCACACCGGCGACAGCGTCACCGTGGCGCCGGCCATGACGCTCACCGACCGTGAGTACCAGAAGCTGCGTGACCTGGGCATCGCGGTGCTCCGCGAGGTCGGCGTGGACACCGGCGGCTGCAACATCCAGTTCGCGATCAACCCGGACGACGGCCGGATGATCGTGATCGAGATGAACCCGCGGGTCTCCCGCTCCTCGGCGCTGGCGTCGAAGGCCACCGGCTTCCCGATCGCCAAGATCGCCGCGAAGCTGGCCATCGGTTACACCCTCGACGAGATCCCGAACGACATCACGCTCAAGACGCCCGCCGCGTTCGAGCCGGCGCTCGACTACGTGGTCGTCAAGATCCCGCGGTTCGCGTTCGAGAAGTTCCCCGGTGCCGACCCCGAGCTCACCACCACGATGAAGTCGGTCGGCGAGGCGATGAGCCTGGGCCGCAACTTCTCCGAGGCGCTGAACAAGGCGATGCGCTCGATGGAGACCAAGGCGGCCGGTTTCTGGACCGCGCCGACCTTCACCGACGTGGACGAGGCCCTGGCCGCGCTGCGGGTGCCGCACGACGGCCGGCTCTACACGGTCGAGGCCGCGCTGCGGCTGGGCGCCACCGTCGAGCAGGTGCACCAGGCGAGCGGCCGGATCGACCCGTGGTTCCTGGACGAGATCCAGGCGCTCGTCGACCTGCGCGCCGAGATCCTGGCCGCGCCGGTGCTCGACGAGGAGCTGCTGCGCAAGGCCAAGCGCGCCGGGCTCTCCGACAAGCAGCTCGCGGCGCTGCGGCCGGAGCTGGCCGGCGAGGACGGCGTCCGCTCGCTGCGGCACCGCCTCAACGTGCGCCCGGTCTACAAGACCGTGGACACCTGCGCGGCCGAGTTCCAGGCGGACACCCCGTACCACTACTCCACGTACGACGAGGAGACCGAGGTCGCGCCGAGCGACCGGCCCAAGGTGCTGATCCTGGGCTCCGGCCCGAACCGGATCGGCCAGGGCATCGAGTTCGACTACTCGTGTGTGCACGCGGTCATGGCGCTGCGCGCGGTCGACTACGAGACCGTCATGGTCAACTGCAACCCGGAGACGGTCTCCACCGACTACGACACCGCCGACCGGCTCTACTTCGAGCCGCTCACCTTCGAGGACGTCCTCGAGGTGTTCCACGCCGAGGACACCTCCGGCAAGGCGGCCGGCGGTCCCGGTGTGGTCGGCGTGATCGTCCAGCTCGGCGGACAGACCCCGCTCGGGCTGGCGAACCGGCTCAAGGCGGCCGGCCTGCCGATCGTCGGCACCTCTCCGGAGTCGATCGACCTGGCCGAGGACCGCGGGCTGTTCGGCACGCTGCTGGCCGAGAACGGGCTGCGCTCGCCGGACCACGGCACCGCCACCTCGTTCACCGAGGCCAAGGCGATCGCCGACACGATCGGTTACCCGGTGCTGGTCCGGCCGTCCTACGTGCTCGGCGGCCGGGGCATGGAGATCGTTTACGACGAGCCCACGCTGCGCGGCTACATCGAGCGGGCCACCGAGATCTCCCCGGACCACCCGGTGCTCGTCGACCGGTTCCTGGACGACGCCATCGAGATCGACGTGGACGCGCTCTGCGACGCCACCGGCGAGGTCTACCTGGGCGGCGTGATGGAGCACATCGAGGAGGCCGGCATCCACTCCGGCGACTCGGCCTGCTCGCTGCCGCCGATCACGCTCGCGGCCTCGCACATCGCCGAGGTACGCCGGTACACCGAGTCGCTGGCCCGGTCGATCGGCGTGCGCGGCCTGATGAACGTCCAGTACGCGCTCAAGGACGAGAGCCTCTACGTCCTGGAGGCGAACCCGCGCGCCTCGCGGACCGTGCCGTTCGTCTCCAAGGCCACCGGCGTGCAGCTCGCCAAGGCGGCCGCCCGGATCATGCTCGGCGCCACCATCGCCGAGCTGCGCGCCGAGGGCATGCTGATCGCGGACCGCGACGGCGGCTCCACCCCGCCGCACGCCCCGATCGCCATCAAGGAGGCGGTGCTGCCGTTCAAGCGGTTCCGTACCCCGACCGGCAAGGGGATGGACAGCCTGCTCAGCCCGGAGATGAAGTCGACCGGCGAGGTGATGGGCATCGACGCCGGGTTCGGCCAGGCGTTCGCCAAGTCGCAGGCCGCCGCGTACGGCTCGCTGCCGACCAGCGGCAAGATCTTCGTGTCGGTGGCGAACCGGGACAAGCGGGCGATGATCTTCCCGGTCAAGCGCCTCGCCGATCTGGGCTTCACCATCGTCACCACGGCCGGCACCGGCGAGGTGCTCAGCCGGTACGGCATCGACTGCGAGGTCGTGCCGAAGCACTACGAGAGCCCGGGGCAGAACGCCGTCGAGCTGATCCTGGCCGGCCAGATCGCCCTGATCATCAACACCCCGCAGGGCTCCGGCGCCAGCGCCCGCCAGGACGGGTACGAGATCCGCAGCGCCGCGGTCACCGCCGACATCCCGTGCATCACCACGGTGCCCGGTGTGGCCGCCGCGGTGATGGGCATCGAGGCCCTGATGCGCGGCGACATGCAGGTCCGGCCGCTGCAGGAGTTGCACAAGCTGCTGCGGGGCACCGCATGAGTCTGTTCGCGCGCGCCGTCCGGCCGGTGCTGTTCCGGCTGGGCGGCGGTGACGCCGAGAGCGCGCACGAGTGGACTCTGCACCGGCTCGCGTCGATGCCGCCGGCCGCCCGTGAGGTGATGCGCCGCCGGTACGCGTTCTCCGCACCGGTCGAGGCGTTCGGCGTCCGGTTCCCGAACCGGGTCGGCCTGGCCGCCGGGATGGACAAGAACGGTCTGGCGCTGCCCGCCTGGCCGGCCCTCGGGTTCGGCTTCGTCGAGGTGGGCACGGTCACCGCCAAGGCGCAGCCGGGCAACGACCGGCCGCGGCTGTTCCGCCTCCGCGAGAGCGAGGCGATCATCAACCGGATGGGCTTCAACAACGCCGGCGCGGCCGCCCTGGCCGCGCGGCTGGCGGAGCTGGGTCCGATCGGGGTGCCGCTCGGCATCTCGCTGGGCAAGTCCAAGGTCACCCCGCTGGACGAGGCGGTCGAGGACTACCTGGAGTCGTACCGGCTGCTGCACCCGTACGCCGACTACATCGCGGTGAACGTCTCCTCGCCGAACACGCCCGGCCTGCGCAGCCTGCAGGACCGGGACTTCCTGAGCACGCTGCTCAAGGAGCTCAGCGGCCCGGTCCCGGTGCTCGTGAAGATCGCCCCGGACCTGACCGAGCCGGCCATCGCCGAGCTGCTCGAGGTCTGTCTGGAGCACGGCGCGGCCGGCCTGATCGCCACCAACACCACGCTGGCCCGGGACGATCTCGCTCCGGGTGACCGGCACCTGGCCACCGAGACCGGCGGGCTGTCCGGCAAGCCGCTCACCGAGCGGGCCCGCGCGGTGGTGCAGTTCGTGCACGACGAGACCGGTGGCCGGCTGCCGGTGATCGGGGTCGGCGGGATCCTGTCCGCCGACGACGCCACCCGGATGCTGGACGCCGGCGCCACCCTGGTGCAGCTCTACTCCGGCTTCATCTACAAGGGGCCGGACCTGGTCAAGGCGGTCGCGCAGAGCGCCCGCCCGTCCCGGGCGGCCGCGGCGCGATGACCCCGGCCGGGCGCGATCTGCTTGCGCTCGACCGGGCGCACGTCTGGCACCCGTACGGCCCGATGCCCGGCCGCAACGATCCCTATCTGGTCCAGAGCGCGGCCGGGGTCCGGTTGCGGCTGGCCGACGGCCGGGAGCTGGTCGACGGGATGTCGTCCTGGTGGGCGGCCGTGCACGGGTACCGGCACCCGGTCCTGGACGCCGCGCTGACCGACCAGGCCGGCCGGATGAGCCACGTGATGTTCGGCGGGCTGACCCACGAGCCGGCGATCCGGCTGGCCGCCACGCTCGTCGAGCTCACCCCGCCCGGCCTGGAGCACGTCTTCCTCTGCGACTCCGGCTCGATCGGGGTCGAGGTGGCGATCAAGATGGCGCTGCAGGCGCAGCGGGCGCTCGGCCGGCCCGGGCGGCAGAAGCTGGCCACCTGGCGCGGCGGGTACCACGGCGACACGTTCCACCCGATGAGCGTCTGCGACCCGGAGGGCGGCATGCACGCGCTCTGGACCGGGGTGCTGCCCGCCCAGGTCTTCGCGGATCCGCCGCCCGCGGCGTTCGAGCAGGCTTACGCCGACTCGTTGACGGATCTCATCGCACGGCACGAGGGCGAACTGGCCGCGGTGATCGTCGAGCCGGTGGTCCAGGGGGCCGGCGGGATGCGCTTCCACGACCCGGAGTACCTGCGCGTGCTGCGGGAGGTGACCGCCGAGCACGGGATCTTCCTGATCTTCGACGAGATCGCCACCGGCTTCGGCCGGACCGGGCGGTTCTTCGCCGCCGACCACGCCGGCGTGAGCCCGGACATCATGTGCCTGGGCAAGGCGCTCACCGGCGGCTACCTGACCCTCGCCGCCACGCTCTGCACGCCCGAGGTGGCCGCGGCGATCTCGGCCGGCGAGGGTGGCGGGCTGATGCACGGGCCGACGTTCATGGGCAACCCCCTGGCCTGCGCGGTGGCCAGCGCGTCGCTCGGGTTGTTGAGCGACGGCCGGTGGGCTCACCGCGTACGAGATATCGAAAGCTCTCTGCGAAGCGGCCTGGAACCGCTCCGCGGCGCGCAAGGGGTCGCGGACGTGCGGGTCCTGGGCGCCATCGGCGTCGTCCAGTTGGACCATCCGGTGGACATGGCGCGGGCGACGGCCGCCGCGGTGGCCGCGGGCGTCTGGCTGCGGCCGTTCCGGGACCTGATCTACACCATGCCGCCGTATGTCACGGACGACGCCGATATGGCCCGCATTACCGCGGGAATCGCCGCCGCGGTGGCGGCTAGCTGACACGGGAGAGGGAACTGCCGCATGGAAACCTTCGGAGAACGACTGCACGCCGCTATCACTGAGCGGGGACCGCTGTGTGTCGGCATCGATCCGCACGCCGCTCTGCTCGCTCGCTGGGGCCTCTCCGACGATGTCGCCGGCCTGGAACGCTTCGCCCGTACGGTGGTCGAGGCGCTGGCCGATCGGGTGGCTGTGCTGAAGCCGCAGTCGGCGTTTTTTGAGAGATTTGGGTCACGTGGCATCGCTATTCTTGAGTCAACTATCCGACAGTCTCGCGAGGCCGGAGCGCTTGTCCTGCTCGACGTGAAGCGGGGCGACATCGGGTCGACCATGGCCGCTTATGCGGCCGCATATCTCGATTCGGGCAGTACTCTGCGCTCCGACGCGATTACTGTGAGTCCCTATCTCGGCGTCGGTTCTTTGCGGCCGGCGTTCGATCTCGCGACCGCCACCGGCGCCGGAATTTTCGTTCTCGCGCTGACTTCCAACCCGGAGGGCGCCTCGGTGCAGCACGCCGTCGGTCCTGGTGGGACGACCGTGGCGCAATCCGTGATCGACGAGATTTCCCAGCTCAACGCGGGTGTGAGCCCGCTCGGAAGTTTCGGTCTGGTGGTGGGCGCGACGATCGGAAAGACCGGCCACGACCTGTCCGCGGTGAACGGCCCGCTGCTCGCTCCGGGCCTCGGAGCGCAGGGCGGAACCCCCGACGACCTGCGCGCGGTCTTCGGCGAGAGCCTGCACAACGTGTTGCCCTCGTACTCACGGGAAGTTCTGTCGGCGGGACCCGGTATCGGCGATCTTCGGGCTGCCGCGGAGCGTGTTCTGGAGGACGTCCGAACTGCTCTCGGGTGAAAGAGCCTGCGTATTGCGGTGCGAGTCGGGGTACCCCCACGTTGCCGAAAGCGCCGCTGACCGCTAGTTTTCCCGGCGCCGGGAACCACATGCCCCTTTGGTTCCCTGGCACACCACGTTTCACAGAAGCGCCGGTATTGAACCACCGCCGCGATAGGGACCTGAGGAGAACTGGTGCCGCTCCCGTCACTGAGCCCCGAACAGCGCGCTGCCGCGCTCGAGAAGGCTGCGGAAGTTCGCAAGGCTCGGGCTGAGCTGAAGGAACAGCTCAAGTCCGGCAAGACCACCCTCGCCGCCGTGCTTGACCGCGCGGAGGGCGACGAGGTCGTCGGCAAGCTGAAGGTCTCGGCCGTGCTTCAGGCGCTGCCGGGCATCGGCAAGATCCGGGCGACCCAGATCATGGAGAAGCTGAAGATCGCTGAGAGCCGTCGGCTCCGTGGTCTCGGCGACCAGCAGCGGAAGGCCCTCCTGGGGGAGTTCGCTGCGAACTGACTCATCGGCTCGTGTAGGAATGAGCCGTGAGCATGGATGACGACGCGCGCCCGGCAGCACGACTCACTGTTCTTTCCGGCCCTTCCGGGGTCGGGAAGGACAGTGTGATCGAGCTGATCCGGGCGCGCTCGCCTTGGATCAGGTTGTCGGTGTCGGTCACGACACGGAAGAAACGCGACTACGAGACCGACGGCGAGCACTATCACTTCGTGACCCGGTCCGAGTTCCAGCGCCTGATCGATGGTGATCAGCTACTGGAGTGGGCGGAATTCGCGGGCAACCTCTACGGGACGCCCCGCGCGCAGGTCGAGGGCTGGCTCCAACAGGGCCGGCCCGTTTTGTTGAAGATCGACCTGCAGGGCGCCCGCCAGGTGCGGTCCGCCATGCCGGAGGCCCGCTTGGTCTTCCTGGCCCCACCCAGCGTCGAAGAACTCCAGCGCCGGCTGATCGGCCGGGGCACCGACGACGAGGAGACCATCCGGCGCCGGCTGGCCCACGCGGACGAGGAGCTCGCCGCGGAAGCCGAGTTCGACAACACGGTGGTGAACGACTTCGTCGAACGGGCCGCCGATGAGCTGGTAAGCTTGCTCGGTTCGTCATACTTAGCGCCCGTGTCACTTCTCGGGCCAGCCTCAGCAAACGAGCATTAAGGAATTCTCAACGTGGGAACTGTCGCCAACCCCGAGGGCATCACCAACCCGCCGATCGACGAGCTGCTGGACAAGACCTCGTCGAAGTACTCGCTGGTGATCTTCGCGGCCAAGCGCGCCCGCCAGGTCAACGCCTACTACAGCCAGCTCGGCGAGGGTCTGCTGGAATACGTCGGCCCGCTGGTCGAGACCACCCCGCAGGAGAAGCCGCTCTCCATCGCGATGCGGGAGATCAACGCCGGCCTGCTGACCGCAGAGCCGACCGACCACCCCTGATCCACATCATGCGATCCCGCGTCCCAGCATCATGGGCGCGGGATCGACTTGTTTCTACGAGGTGAGGCGCGGTGACCGAGGTCGTCCTGGGGGTGTGCGGCGGGATCGCCGCGTACAAGGCCTGTGAGCTGCTGCGGCTGTTCACCGAGTCGGGCCACGGGGTGCGGGTGGTGCCGACCGCCTCGGCGCTGCAATTCGTCGGCGCGCCGACCTGGGCCGCGCTCTCCGGCCGCCCGGTCACCACCGAGGTGTGGGACGACGTCCACGAGGTGCCGCACGTGCGCATCGGCCGGGCCGCCGAGCTGGTCGTGGTCGCGCCGGCCACCGCCGACATCCTGGCCAAGGCCGCGCACGGCATCGCCGACGACCTGCTCACCAACACCCTGCTGACCGCGACGTGCCCGGTGGTCTACGCGCCGGCGATGCACACCGAGATGTGGGAGAACGCCGCGACCAGGGCGAACGTGGCGACGCTGCGGTCCCGGGGCGCGATCGTCATCGAGCCGGCCGTCGGCCGCCTCACCGGCAAGGACACCGGCAAGGGCCGTCTTCCGGATCCTGCGGAGATTTTTTCGTACGCGGTGCGCGTGCTGCGCGCCGCCGCCCAGGACCTGGCCGGCCGGCACGTGGTGGTGACCGCGGGCGGCACCCGCGAACCGCTCGACCCGGTCCGGTTCCTCGGCAACCGCTCGTCCGGCAAGCAGGGTTACGCCCTGGCCCGCGCGGCCCTGGCCCGCGGCGCGAAAGTGACGTTGATCGCGGCGAACGTGGCGCTGCCCGACCCGGCCGGTGCCGATCTGATCCAGGTGGGCACCACCGAGGAACTGCGTAAGGCGACCGTCGACGCGGCCGCCTCGGCCGACGTGGTCGTGATGGCGGCCGCCCCGGCCGACTTCCGCCCGGCCACCGTCGCCGAGCAGAAGATCAAGAAGACCGACGACGGCCTGCCCGCCCCGATCGTCCTGGTCACCAACCCGGACATCGCCGCCGAGCTGGGCGCCGCCAAGCGGCCCGGCCAGGTGCTCGTGGCGTTCGCCGCCGAGACGCACGACGCCCTCGAACACGCCCGGGCGAAATTGCGCAAAAAACGGGCGGACCTGATCGTCGTTAACGAGGTGGGCGTCGACCGCGTCTTCGGCCAGGACCGGAACACCGTGACTGTGCTGGGCGCGGACGGTTCCACCGACGAACTCGAGGAACTCTCTAAAGACGATGTGGCGGATAGGATTTTTGACCACGTCGTGGTCCGCCTGGATGCCCAGGTAGGCCACGTCGGTCACCCTGATTACACTTCCGCGAAACCTGTATTCGACAACTGAGGAGCACCGTGGCACGCCGTCTGTTCACTTCCGAGTCGGTCACGGAAGGCCACCCGGACAAGATCGCTGACCAGATCAGCGACGGGATTCTCGACGCCCTGCTCGCACAGGACCCGCGCAGC
>NZ_LLZH01000320.1:0-49556 GCF_001509495.1 Actinoplanes awajinensis subsp. mycoplanecinus
GGGCGGGGGAGGGCGGGTCGGCGATCGTGCCCGGTTCGGTCGTCGGCACGGCCGCCGTCGACCCGGGCGCCTGCTCCGAGCCGCAGCCGGTGAGGCCAGCAACCAGGACCAGGGCGACAAGTCGTGCACATGCTGACATTCCAACCACGCTACGGCTTCCGCCCCGGGCGCGGTCGGTGAGGTGGGGGAGGCGGCCCCTGGGGTGCTCCGGTCGTACCGAAAAAAAGAACGCGGACCCGGTCGAAAGAGACCGGGCCCGCGCCGAGCGGGGTGTTGACGATCAGCTCAGGGCGCTGCCCTTCTTGTACTCGTCCCAGCTCATGTTCCAGTCGGTCCAGCCGTTGCCGTTCTTGAGCTTCTCCTCGGTGCCGGACACCGTGATCACGTCGCCCATCAGGGTGCGGCCGAAGAGCCACTTGCCCATCGCCTCGGAGACGTTCACACAGCCGTGCGACACGTTGGACTTGCCCTGCACGCCCTCGGACCAAGGGGCGGCGTGGATGAACTGGCCGCTCCAGGTGATCCGCTGCGCGAAGTCGATGTTGGTCTTGTAACCGCCGGCCGGGTCGGTGTCGGTGGTGTCGAAGACGGTGTGCTCCTTCTTCTCGATCACCACCATGGTCCCGCTCGACGACGGCGTGGCCTTCTTGCCCAGGCTAACCGGGATCGTCTTGATCGTCTTGCCGTCCTGCTTGACCGTCATGGCCTTGGTCTTGTTCGAGACGGTCATGACCAGCGAGCGGCCGATCTTCATGTCGACGGTGAGGTCGGAGCGGCCGTACCACCCGTCACCCATCTTCACGCCCTTGAGCTGGACCTTGTAGAAGACCTTCGAGTACGCCTTCCAGTACACCTTCGGCCGGAAGTGCACCTCGGTGGGGCTGATCCAGTGCCAGGTGCCCTCCTGCGCGGGCGTGGCGGTGACCACCATCTTGCGCTCGACGTCCGCCCGGTACTTCTCCGGGATCGCCCGGCCGAACTTGATGATCAGCGGCATGCCGACGCCGACGGTGTTGCCGTCGCCGAGGAAGCTTGTCACCCGGACCAGGTTCGCCGGCTTCTTCATCGTGGTGAACGTGCTGGTGACCGTGTTGTTCTTGCCCTCGGCGGCCGGGGTGCTGACCGTGGCGGTGTATTCACTGCCCCAGTCCATCGACTGGGCGGGGTGCCAGACGCTGTCGTCCTTGTCGACGGTTCCCTTGACCTCTTCGCCCTGGGAATCCGTCACCTTGACGGTGGTGTTGTCCGGGTCCTCGCTGGTGTACTTCACGTCGGACCAGGCCTCGACGCCGGTGGCGGCGGCGGCCGGCGAGGTCACCGCGACGGTGCTCAGCGTGGGCTCGGGCGACGGGTCACCGGCGGCGTTGCCAGTGGTATTGCCGGAACCGCCACCGTTCCAGCTCGGTGTCTTGCTGCCGCTGCACGCGGCGGTGAAGAGCAGACTCCCGGCCAGCAGCGCGACCATGGCCGTGCGCACCCGGCGCCGACCGCTGCCGGCCGGCTGGCTCAGCCCCGCCGACCTCAGCCCTGCCGACTGAACTTGATCCATTTCCATGGTCCCCTCACGGCGTCGTATCTCCCCCGGCGCCCAATACTGCTCCACAAAAGCCAGTTGACCAATCCCGGATTCGTGCCGGTACTCACTGCTTGCCCTATCGGTGTGACCGGGCAAACGCTGAATCGGACCGGGTCGCGAGGCCGGTCAGCCGAGGCCCGCGGGCACCGGGAGCGCACTGCCCTCGGCGAACTTCTCCCAGCTCACGTCCCATGGCGTCCAGCCGTTGCCGTAGTCCAGTTTGTCGCCGGTGCCCTTCACCGTGACCGGGTCGCCGACAAGCGTCTTGTCGAACAGCCAGGTCGCGTTCGAGGGGGAAACGTTGACACATCCGTGCGACACGTTCCGGCGACCCTGTGCGCCCGTCGACCACGGCGCGGAATGGATGTACTGGCCACTCCAGGTCAGCCGCTGCGCGTAATCGATCGGGGTCTTGTAGCCGTTCTCCGGGTCGGTGTCGGTGGTGTCGAAGACGGTGTGCGACATCTTCTCGATGATCACCATGGTGCCGCTGGAGGACGGGGTGCTCGACTTGCCGAGGCTCACCGGCATGGTCTTGACCACCTTGTCGTCCTTGAGGACGGTCATCTTCTTGGTGGCGTTGTCGACCTTCATCACGAACTTGCGACCGATCTTGGCGGTCGCCGCCCGGTCCTTGTCGCCGTAGAAGCCCTTGCCGGTGGGCAGGCCACCGACCGCGATCCGCACCTTCAGCGTGGTGCCGGACTGCCAGAACTCCGGGGCGCGGTAATACGCCTGAGTGCCGCTGGACGTCCAGGACCAGGTGCCCGGCTGGGCCGGCGTGGTCTCGACGAACATCCGCTTCTGCACGGCGGCCCGGTCGGCCTTCTTGATGCCCGGGTTGAACTCGACCACCACCGGCATGGCCACGCCGTACGTGTAGTCGTCGAACAGGTAGAGGCCGGTGCCGGTGCGCTTGCCGGGCGCGCCCATCGTGGTGAAGCTGGTCTTCGCCGTGGTGGTGGTGCCGTCGGCGGCGGTCGCGGTGACCTGCGCGGCGTACGTCTGGTTGGTCTTCAGGGTCTTGCCCGGCACCCACGCCGAACCGTCCGCGCGCAGCTCGCCGGCGACGGCCTTGCCTTTGCTGTCGGTCAGCTGGACCGAGGTGACCTCGCCGTTGCTCACCTTCAGCCCGATCTCCGCGCTGACCGGCACGTTCTTCTTGCCGGTGGCCGGAGTGACGGCCACCGTGGCGGGCCCGGCGTCGACGGTGGCGCTCTCCGGGATCGGTGCCGTGGAGGTGGCCGGCCCGGCGCTCGCCGCAACGGCCGCCTCCGGCGACTTGTCATCGCCGCAGGCCGCGAGCGGCACAGTCACGGCCAGTGCGAGCAGCGTCGCCACACAGCGGCGGAGGTCAAGCATGGTCGTGCCCCGTTCTGGAGTTCTCGGCGCAGACATCGTGACGCACGCGCGCAAATTCCGGGTCCCCCTTAAGGAGGGAAGCGGTCGATTTCAAGGATCTCCGGGGGCCGTGCTACCGTTTTCTCGTTGCCAGCGCCGCTAGCTCAACTGGCAGAGCAGCGGACTCTTAATCCGCGGGTTGTAGGTTCAAGTCCTACGCGGCGCACAACGTGATCAAGGCCGCGTCACCTCCGGGTGGCGCGGCCTTCGTCGTATCCGGGTGGGGTTAGGGTTGCCCGTGCCTTCCGACGCCACGGTCACCCTCGATGACCTCGACATCCTCGCCCACCAGGCCTTCGACCTGGACGACCCGATGCCGGTCGTCGCCGACCTGGTCGACGCGGTCGAGCAGAACCGGCTGGCTGATCCGGCCGACGCCTCGCACGCGCTGCTGCTCGCCTCCGAGCTGGCCGAGCAGGCCGGTGATCTTCCGGCGGCCCTCGGGTATGCCGAGCGGGCCACCACGGCGCCGGGTGGCGGTCCGTTCGCCCGGTCCTGCTGGGCGGAGCTCCTGGTGAAGTCGGGACGCGAGGACGAGGGGCTCGAGCAGTTCGCCGCGGTGCGGCCCGAGCTGCTCCGCGATCCACTGGCCGCGTCGTACGTCCCGGCCGCCCTGGAGGCCTGTGACCGGGCCACGGTGGCCCTGGAGTGGCTGACCGAGGCGGTCCGCACGGTGATCGAGCGCGCCCCGCGGGACGAGCAGGACTACGCCGAGGTCGAGCTGCTGTTCGCGCTGATCAAGGAGCGGCACCGGGTGCGCGAGGGCCTGGAGCTGTCCCACGACGACCTGGACGACCTCTACCACGAGATGGAGGCCGCGGTGGAGGCGCCGGAGCCGGACGAGGGCCGCGCGGTGCTCTTCTGGCCGGAGCCGGAGCTGGCCACGCTGCTGGCCCGCTGGCCGGAGCAGGCCGAGGCGTACGGCGCGGACTGGGACCGGCACCGGGAGCTGCTGGAGCAGACCCTGGCGACCTGGTCGTCGTCCGGGGTGATGCGGCTGGGGCTGTTCCGGGGCTCGGTCGACGGGCTCGTCGCGTTCGCCGCCGCGAATGGTGTCGAGCCGGACGATCCGGGGGTGCACACCGACTACGCCGACACGATCGGCGACCAGGGCGGCGCCGTCGTGTGGCCGCCGCAGCGCAACGCTCCGTGTTGGTGCGGTTCCGGCGCCAAGTACAAGAAGTGCTGTCTGCCCCGTTCGCGAGGCTGACCCCGGGGGTGTGCTAGCGTTCTCTCTCGTTGGCCAGCGCCGCTAGCTCAACTGGCAGAGCAGCGGACTCTTAATCCGCGGGTTGTAGGTTCAAGTCCTACGCGGCGCACCACGCAGAAGAACGGCCCCGGGTTTCCCGGGGCCGTTCTTCTTTCTCTCGGCCAGGTCGATTCCTCTCAACCGGCTCGACCGTTGATCAAGGCGCGGTCCAGCTGGTTCAGGCAGACCAGGGCCACTCGGCTGCAGAAGTCCTCACTCCCGGCGTCGTGCCGGGTCAGCCAGGCCGCACCGGCCATGGTCTCGCCGCACATCGCCGCGGTGTACTCGACCGTCCGGGCCGGCTCGGGCCGCCCGTCGATCTCCACCGTGAGGTCGGATTGCGCCATGGCACATCACACTCCCGATCGTTGTCGACTGCCGGTCGCATCGGGCAGGCGGTACGGCCGCCACCGTTCCGGGCATCCCTGCCCGACGCGACTCGCCTCGGGATACGCCTACCGTCCGTAATCAGTTCACCGATCCGGGACTGTGGCACGTTTTCCTTGGTGGATCTTCGCTCCCGGCCTCAGTGGATCTTTCCTCCGGTCTCTGTGGATCCTTTTGTCTCCGGTCTCCGGTCTCCGGTCTCAGTGGATCAGTGGATCAGTGGATCAGGGCGAAGGCCAGCATGCCGGTGGCGGTGAAGTCGATCGACGGCTCGTTCGTCGCGGAGATCCGCATGTCGTCCACGTACTGCGCGTCCGCCCGGTCGAAGATCTCGTAGGACCCGGCGGAACAGAGCGTGCTGGGCGACTCCGAGGCGAGCGACTCGACCCGGTCGGCGGTGTTCGGCCCGTTGACCACGCCACCGGTCATCGACGAGCGGGTCAGCGTGCCGATCTGGTCGTGCGGGCACTGCGGGTAGACGTCCCCGGCGCCGATGACCAGCGACATCCCCCAGCCGTTGGCACCCAGGGCGACGGCGCGCTGGGCGGTGGCGAACGCCGCGTACCGGTCGTCGCCGGTCATCTGCCGGTAGAGCGTGGCGGTGGCCGCCCAGCCCAGCTGCCGGGCCGCGTAGTCCGAGCCGCCGGTGCCGGTGGCCGCGCCCATCGGATCGGCGGCGGCCGCCTTCACCGCCTTGTCCAGGCGGCCGCGCATGTCCTGGACGAGCACGGTGGACGGCGCCAGCCGGTACAGCTCGGCGTCGGCGATCGGGTCGACGTCGTAAACGGTTAGGCCGTCGTCGCCCCCGCCGGCCTCGTCGGCCCAGCGGGTCGCCTGCGCGGTCCACTCGGCGACCCGCTGGTCGCCGAGTGCCTTCGCGGCCAGGGCGAGCTCGGCGGCGCCCAGCGCCAGGTCGTCGGCCCAGGTCTCCTCCGGGTAGAACGCGTTCGGCACGGTGGTGACCAGGTCGCCGTCGGTACCGGTGTTCGCCTGCCCGAAGATCTTGGCGGCGGTGGCCAGGTGGGACCGGGCCGCGGCGGGGTCGGTGCCCGCCTCCCGCTGGGCGGCGAGCGCGAACGCGGCGGCCACCCGGCCGGCCAGGTTCGGGCTGATCGGGTCGCCCGGGGCGGCGGCCCGGAACACCGGCCGGTAGCGCTGGTAGTAGCGCTGGTCGCCGGGCTCCACGGCCAGACCGTCGTCGGCCTGGGGCAGCCGCCAGCTGTCGTGGTCACCCAGGAACTCGTCGTTCCCGGCCACGCCGACCTGGGTGTAGAGCACGCCGTCGCGGTACATCCTGGTCAGCCAGGACATCCCGTGGTCGATCTCGGCGGCCAGGGTGGCGGGGGCCGGGCCGTCCCGTTGCACGAGTTGCATGGCGATCAGGGCGTAGGCCGTGGTGTGGGTGAACTTGAGGTAGTCGCCGGCGTCGTACCAGCCGCCCTCGGCGTCGATCGTGGTGCCGGTGGCGGTCAGCGAGGTGTCGTCGTCATCGGGCGTCCGGTAGACCCTCGCGGACTTGTCGTCCAGGTGCGCGGCGGCCCGCTGCCAGGGGCCGTCGACCTGGTCGGCGCCGTCCCGGTGCGCCTGGAAGTAGCGGACCGAATCGGCCACGAGCGGGGGGTAGAGCTTGCCGGCGGCGTCGATCCGGAACGCCGGGGACTCCGCGGTGACTCGGTCGTTCACGCGTACCCGATAGGTGCCCGGCGTGCGCAGCGCACTGAGGTCGACAGGATTGATCGCGCGATAGCGCGGATTCCAGGCGCCCCGGCTGGGTCCGGCCGTGGTGGCGAGCACCTCGCGTCCGTGCTCGTCGACCACTGTGGCCTTCGCGCCGGCGGCGTCGGCCGGGGCCAGCAGCATCGCGATCTTGGTTTCCCGATCGGCCCAGCCGACCTGATCGACCCGGATCACGGCGGCGGGCAGCACCGGCCGGGGCGCCGGCCGCGGCGCCTCACAAGAGGTGGTCAGGAGCAGGATCAAAATCAACGGTACGCACCGCAGGCGGAACCTCACGAGGCGCAAGCTTCACCGAGTGAACGATCGGACGGACGCACCGGGTGTGCGCCAAACATCTGACAGTTCGCTGTGAGCGGGGCGTTCGGCACGGGGACGTAAGGTCGGCGCCATGACCTGCGTCCTGCTGATCTCGGGGAGCACCCGGGAGGGCTCGCTGCACTCCGCGGCCCTGCGTACCGCCGTCCGGGTCGCCCCGTACGAGGTCGACGCCGTCTTCTATCCGGGGCTGGCCGGGCTGCCGGCGTTCGTGCCCGGTGATCCGGCGCCGCCGGAATCGGTGGCCGACCTGCGCCGCCGGGTGATCGCCGCGGACGTGCTGCTGTTCAGCACCCCGGAATACGCCGGCTCGCTGCCCGGCAGCCTGAAGAACCTGCTCGACTGGCTGGTCGACGGCGGCGAGCTGACCGGGAAGGCGGCGGCCTGGCTGTCCGTTGTCGCGCCGGGCCGGGACGACGGCGCCCGGGCCGGGCTGGAGTCGGTGCTCGAGCACGGCGGGGCGCGGCTGCTGCGCCCGGCCTGCGTACGGCTGCCGCTGGACATCCGCACCGTGGACGAGCACGGCCTGGTCGCCGACCCGCGGCTGCACACCGCGCTGCGGGACATGCTGCAGGCGATGGTCCGGTCACACACGCCGTCGCCGGAGCCTCGTCGTGAGCCGTCCTGGCAGGTGCACTCCAGCATGTACCCGGTGATCAGCCGTACCGACATGCCGTCGTTCGGGCGCCGTACGCCGTTCTAGCTTCCGGACCTTTGGGATCGGCCGGCGGTCGCGCAGGCGCTCTGGCCCTCGCAGGCGGTCAGGGTCAGCACCTGCTGGTGCAGCTGGGCCAGCCGCTGCGGGGTGAGCTGGGCGATGACGTTGTCGAGCATCGCCGGGTCGGTGGTCCGGTCGTAGAACTCCTTCGACCTGTCCACGTACTCGACGTAGGTGAAGGTCCTGGTGCGCAGCGCGTTGTAGGCCGGCGGGATGTTCGCGCTGTCCCGCTCGTAGTCCGGGTCGTGCGGGTCGGTGGCCGGGTCCCGGTGCTCGATCAGCGCGGTGTCCCGCCAGTCCGGCGGGGTGGCGCCGGAGAGCAGCGGCACGAGGCTGCGCCCGTCCACCTCCGGGGCGGGTGCTGTCGTACCGGCCAGCTCGGCGAAGGTGGGGCGCAGGTCGATGTTCTCCACCACGGCGGGCACGGTCTGCCCGGCCCGGACGCCCGGACCGGCCACGACCAGCGGCACGTTCACGTCGGTGTCGAAGGCGGTCTGCTTGCCGGAGGTCAGCCGGTACTCACCCATGTGGTAGCCGTTGTCGGAGTTGAACACCACGATCGTGTCACCGGCCACGCCGGCCCGGTCCAGGGTCGCCCGCAGTGAGGTGATCATCCGGTCGACCGACTGGACGGCCTGCACCCGGCGGCGGAACTCCAGGTCGAGGGTCTGCCGCTGCTTCGTGGTCAGCGGCGCGTGGCGGGACAGCCAGTGCGGCGCGTGGTCCGGGATCGTGTCGTAGGCGGCCGTCCGGGGTGCCTTGACGTCCAGGAACTTCGCCGTGTCCGCCGCCGCCGGGGTGTACGGCGAGTGCGGCGTGTAAGTGGCCACCTCCATCATGAACGGCCGGCCGCTCGCCGCCGCGGTGGTGATGAACGCCGACGCCTTCGCGGAGAGCACGTCGGTCAGGTAGTCCTGGGGCCGGTGGCCGTACGTGGTCACCACGCCGTTCTCGTTCAGCGCGTAGTCGTAGTTCTGGTAGGCGTTGCCGCCCACGTACCACTCGTCCCAGCCCGGCGGGACGTACGGCCGGCCGGTGCCCTGGGTGTTTCTGGGCAGGTACTCGTTGAGGTACTTGCCCAGGAAGGCGGTGCGGTACCCGGCCGCCTGCAGGTCGGTCGCGAAGGTCGACTTCTCCTCGCCGCGGCTGTGGAAGAGCTGGAAGCCGCCGTCCGCGCCGTGATTCTTGAAGATCCCGGTGTGGTGCGGGTACTGACCCCGCAGGATCGAGGCCCGGGACGGGCAGCACAGCGAGTCGGTCACCGTGTAGTCGGTGAACGTCGTGCCCTCCTTCTGCAGGGCGAGGACGCTCGGCAGGTACGGCACCAGGTTCGTCGACAGGTCGTCGGTGAGCACGAAGACGATGTTGGGTCGCGGGTCGCCACCGGTCGCGGTGCTGGGGGCGGGCACGGCGGGCCAGTCGTCGGCCGTGCAGCCGGCCGCCGCCAGCAGGGTGACGGCGAGGACACCGGCGAGGGCACGGCGTAGTCGGGGAATCATGGCGCTGCGGCTGCTCCGTCCGTGCTCCGTCCGGCGGGGTGGTCACTGGAGGTTAGCCGTCGGTGAGATGATCTTTAAAAGAACCTCAAGTGCGGGGACTGCCGCGGGGTTGGTGACGCATAGTGGACACCCGAGACGCTCCCGGAAGGGGAACCATCACCGTGGCCAGCGCAGACCCGCTGTACCCCCGTATCGTTGTGGTCACCGAATGTAGCTGCTGCAGGCCGGAGCGTCCGGTTCGTTCGGCACCACGCCGGCCCCGTCTCCCGGTTCGCCCACCCCGTTCGCCGCGCCGCAGCGGCGGCTGAACCGGCGCCGGCGGCGGTTGCCCCACGGCTCACTCGACCGATTCGACACCTTGCGAAACAAGCAGGTGGAGAGCGCTACATCCCGGCTCAATGCGCGAAACTGCCGCGAAACGAGCCGTGGTTAGCGTCGGGCCCTCTTGAGGGAAAGTGAGCTTCGCGTGACTGCATATATGAACCGGCGGGCCCTGCTGCGTGGTGGCGCCGGACTGGCCGGTCTCGGCATCTCGGCGGCACTGCTCGCCGCGTGTGGCGATGACAGCGACTCGCCCGCGACCTCCGCCTCCGGCGGCGCGAAGAGCTTCGGCGCGCTGAACTACCAGCTCTCCTGGGTGAAGAACGTGGAGTTCGCCGGCGCCTACATCGCCGACTCCAAGGGCTACTACACAGCGGCCGGGTTCAGCTCGGTCAACCTGATGGCCGGTGGCCCGAGCGTCAGCCAGGACGCGGTGGTCGCGTCCGGCAAGGCGCTGGTCGGCATCTCCTCGCCGGACATCACCGCGGCCGCCATCCTCAAGGGCGCCGACCTCGTCGTGATCGGCGCGCAGTACCAGAAGAACCCGTTCGCGATCGTCAGTCTCGCCGCGACCCCGCTCACCACCCCGCAGGACCTGATCGGCAAGAAGATCGGCGTGCAGGCCACCAACGAGCCGGTCTGGAACGCGTTCCTCAAGGCGAACAACCTCGACCCCAGCAAGATCACCAAGGTGCCGGCCCAGTTCGACCCGTCCCCGCTGGTCTCCAAGGAGGTCGACGGCTGGTTCTCGTTCTTCACCAACGAGCCGAACCTGCTCAAGATGAAGGGCGTCGACACCGCGGTGATGCTCCTCAACGACCACGGCTACCCGATGGTCTCCGAGGTCTACGTGGTCAAGAAGTCCAGCCTCACCTCGGACCGGGACAAGCTCAAGGCGCTGCTCACCGCGGACATCAAGGGCTGGACCGAGTCGCTCGCCGACCCGAAGGTGGGCGCCGACCTGGCCGCCACCAAGTACGGCAAGGACCTCGGCCTGGACGCGGCCGAGCAGGCCCTCGAGTCGGCCGCCCAGAACACCGTCGTGCAGACCGCGGACACCAAGGCCAACGGCCTGTTCACGATCACCGACGAGCTGGTCGACGAGACCATCAAGACGCTCGCCCTCGGCGGCGTGACCATCAGCAAGGACCAGCTCTTCGACCTCTCCCTGATCAAGGAGCTGTACACCGAGAACCCGTCGCTGAAGGCAGCGTCCTGACCGGGACCGCCGACCGGGGGATTGTGCTGCGCGGTCTGACCAAGCAGTTCGCGATCCGCCGGTCGACCGTCACCGCACTGGACAACGTGGACCTGGACACCCCGGCGGGCGCGTTCGTCACGCTGCTGGGGCCGTCCGGCTGCGGCAAGTCGACGATTCTGCGCATCCTCGCCGACCTGGAACAGCCCACCTCGGGTGAGGCGTTCGTGCACGGCGAGGCGCCGGCGGCGACCCGGCGCAACCACCACCTCGGTATCGCCTTCCAGGACGCCGCGCTGCTGCCGTGGCGTTCGGTGGAGGCGAACATCCGGCTGCCGCTGGAGGTCAGCGGGGTCAAGGTCGACGATCGTACGATCGCGGATCTGATCAAACTGGTCGGGCTGGAAGGTTTCGAGCAGGCGCGCCCGGCGCAGCTCTCCGGCGGTATGCGCCAGCGCGTGGCGATCGCCCGCGCGCTGGTCGTCGAGCCGAAGATCCTGCTGCTGGACGAGCCGTTCGGCGCCCTCGACGAGATGACCCGGCAGCGGCTCAACCTGGAGCTGCAGCGGATCTGGACCGAGCGGGCCACCACGACGCTGCTGGTCACCCACTCGATCGCCGAGGCGGTCTTCCTGTCCGACACGGTCGCGGTGATGAGCGCCCGGCCGGGCCGGATCGTCGCCCAGGTGGAGATCGACCTGCCCCGGCCGCGGACGCCGGAGATGATGCGGACGGCGCGATTCCACGAGCTGGAGGATCAGCTGAGCGCGTTGCTCTTCGACAACGCGTCCGCTCCCGCTTCCGCTGCTTCGGCGGCGGTTGAGGAGCCGGTCGGATGAGGAAGTCGCCGCAGTGGGTGTTCGGCGCCGGCGGACTGTTCACCCTCCTGGTGATCTGGGAGGTGGTCGGGCGGACCGTCTTCGCCGACAGCCGTGCGGTACCGCCACCGACCGCGATCCTCGGGCAGCTCTTCGCCGACGGGTTCGGCTTCTACTGGCCCAATGTCGAGACCACGCTGCGCGAAGCCGGGATGGGCTGGCTCTGGGGCAACGCGATCGCGATCGTGCTGGCCGTGGTGATGGTGCAGGTGCCGCTCGTGGAGAAGGCGCTGATGCAGCTCGCGCTGGCCAGCTACTGCCTACCGGTGATCGCTATCGGTCCGGTGCTCGCGGTGCTGTTCAGCGACGACACTCCCAAGGTCATTCTGGCCGCGCTGTCGGTCATCTTCACCACGCTCGTCGGCGCGCTGGTCGGGCTGCGCAGCGCGGACCGCACCAGCCTCGACCTGGTCCGCGCGTACGGCGGGGGCAGCTGGACCCAGCTGTGGCGGGTGCGCCTGCGGGCCAGCCTGCCCAGCCTCTTCGCCGGTCTGCGGATCGCCGCGCCGGCCGCCATGCTCGGCGCGATCATCGGCGAGTACCTGGGCGCCGAATCCGGACTGGGAGTCGCGATGATCAATTCGCAGCAGAGTCTCGCGGTCGAACGGACGTGGGGGATCGCGCTGGTCGCGACCGCCCTCTCCGGCGCCGCCTACGGCCTGACCGCGCTGGTCGGCCGGCTGCTCACGCCGTGGGCGCCGAGGACCGTCCGATGACCGCCCCGGTTGCCGCTCCGGTTGCCGCCGCCGCACCGGTCGCGGCGTCGCTGGAACGGCACGTCGCCCGGCGGGCCGTGCTCCGGCTGGCCAAAGGGGTCGGCGGCGCGCTGCTCTCGGTGGCGGTGATCTGCGGCGTCTGGCAGTTGCTGGTCAAGGGCTTCGACCTGGACCCGTTCCTGACCCGCGGCCCGCTCGACGTCTGGAACTACCTGACCGACCCGGCGAACACCGCGGAACGCGCCCTGCTCCGCGAGGCCAGCCAGGTCACCGCGGTCGACGCGTTCCTCGGCCTGATCGGCGGGGCGGTCGCCGCCCTGGTCACCGCGATCGCCTTCGCACTGTGGCGCAGCGTCGAGCAGACCCTGCTGCCGATCGCGATGGCGCTGCGGGCGGTGCCGCTCGTCGCGATGACCCCGCTGATCGCCCTGATCTTCGGGCGTGGGCTGCTCGCGGTCACGGTCATCGCCGGGATCGTGACGTTCTTCCCGGTGCTGGTGAACGTGTCGCTCGCGCTCCGGTCCGTGCCGAGGTCGTCTGTGGACCTGATGCGGGCCTACGGCGCGTCGCCGTTCGCCACCCTGTTCCGGGTGCAGCTGCCCGGAGCGCTGCCGGCCCTGTTCGCCGCGCTGCGGGTGGCTGCGCCGTTGGCTCTGGTCGGTGCCCTGCTCGCGGAGTGGCTGGCCACCGGCAAGGGGCTCGGCTACCTGATGCTCGCCGCGGTCACCACGTTCGAACTCGATCGCATGTGGACCGGGGTGACCATCGTGACGGTCGCTTCGATCGTGCTCTACACCCTGATCAGCGTGATCGAGCAGCTGACCCTGGCCCGCTACGCCCCCGAACAGGCCCGCTGACGCAGCTCGCAGCCCCAGTCACCCAAACTCCCCACGCTCGTGCTTGTCACGCGTTGTGTGGGGACTTTCGGTTCGCTCCGCGCCCAAACTCCCCACGCTCGTGCTTGTCACGCGTTGTGTGGGGACTTTCGGTGCGTTCCGCGCCCAAACTCCCCACGCTCGGCGGTTTTCAGCCCTGCGTGGGGAGTTTCGGTTTGCTCCGCGCTGGACGGCACCGGGGTTAGGGGTCTGACCGTGACCACACGCGGACGTCGCCCCGGAGGGGGCCGCGTTGTGGACGCGTAGCGGCCAGCGGAGCCCGGAGGGGTCCCGGCGGGAGCGGCGGTCTGTACCCCGGCGGACGCACGACATCGTGAATTTGATCTTGAGGTTGAGGATCGAAAGGTATTGTCGGTAGTCGATTCCGGCTATCGGGGGAGGAACCATGACACGGGAGCTTGTTGATCTTGGCGACCCGGCATTCCAGGCCGATCCGCATCCGTCCTACGCGTCCTGGCGCGGCACCGGACCGGTCCGCCGCGCCCGGCTGCCCAGCGGCCTGGAGGCCTGGCTGATCACCCGTTACGACGACGCCCGGCGCGCGCTCACCGATCCGCGGCTGTCGAAGAAATCCTTCCCGATGGGGTCCGGGCAGGCCGGCGGTGGTTCCCGGACGGCCGGGACCGCTCCGCCCGCGGCGATGGGCCCGGGCATCGGCGCGGCGATCTCCAAGCACATGCTCGCGGTCGACCCGCCGGATCACACCCGGCTGCGCCGCCTGGTCTCGGCCGCGTTCACCGGCCGCCGGATCGAGGCGCTGCGGCCGCGGATCGAGCAGATCGCCGCGGAACTGCTGGACGGGATCGAGAAGGAGAAGAAGGTCGATCTGATCGACGCGTTCGCCTTCCCGCTGCCGATCCAGGTGATCTGCGAGCTGCTCGGGGTGCCGGCCGAGGACCGGGACGACTTCCGCGAGTGGTCGAACGCGGTCGTCGCCGGGTCGCAGGCCGGGCCGAAACTGGGTCCGGCGATCGAGGCGATGGTCGGATACATCCACACCCTGCTCGCCGAGCGCCGCGCGAAACCCGGTGACGACCTGCTGTCCGGCCTGATCCAGGTGCGGGACGCCGAGGACCGGCTGACCGAGGAGGAGCTCTCCTCGATGGTCTTCCTGCTGCTGGTGGCCGGGCACGAGACCACCGTCAACCTGATCGGAAACGGCGCCTACCTGCTGCTGCGCGACCGGGCTGAGTGGGAGCGTCTGGGTGCGGACCGCGGATTGCTGCCGGGTGCGATCGAGGAATTTCTCCGGTACGAGGGACCGGTCGAGACGGCCACCTTCCGGGTAGCCACCGAGGACGTGGAGATCGGTGGGGTGACCATCCCGGCCGGCGATCCGGTGGTGGTCTCGCTGCTGTCGGCGAACCGGGACACCGATCAGTACCCGGACGCCGACGAGCTGCGCCTGGACCGCCCGAACTCGCATCATCTGGCGTTCGGGCACGGCATCCACTACTGCCTCGGCGCTCCGCTGGCCCGGCTGGAGGCGCAGATCGCCTTCACCGCGCTGCTCGACCGGCACCCGGACCTGCGGCTGGACATCCCGGCCGAGGACCTGCGCTGGCGCCCCGGCCTGCTGCTGCGCGGCCTGGAGGAGCTGCCGGTCAGTCTGTAAATCTTGCGCTGACCGCCCGGGCTGGCATGATGTCGGCCGTGTCGAACATGCATGATCCGCGGCCGTCCGCGCCGGACTGGCCCACCACCGTGATGCCGACGGTGGCTAGCCGCGACGACAAGTACGCCGCGGCCGGTCGCCGCCGGCTGATCGTGCTCGGCTCGGCCGGCGCGTTCCTGGCCGTCGCGATCGGGTACTGGGCGTTCTCCGGTTCGGACGACGACACTCCGGCCCCGGTCGCGGCCCCGGTGACCAGCTCGGTCCCGGCGCCCGCGCTGACCACCGTCGAGCCGCTCGTCGAGACCAGCACGAAGGCCACCAGCAAGCCGCCGACCAGCAAGCCCACCACCAAGCCGGTCGCCACGCAGCAGGTCCGGCCGGGTCTGCTGCTCCAGCAGATGCAGCGCGAGCTCGGCCTGCTGGTCCGCCGGGACGAGCTGGAGCGGGACGACGCCCGGTCGCTGAGCCAGCGGCTGCGCAAGGTCGCCGAGTCGCTGCGCAAGAACGACCAGGAGGCGGCCGCCCGCCGGCTCAAGGACTTCGCCAAGAAGCTCGTCGACCTGCACGAGGACGACGACATCAGCGAGGACGGGTTCACCGCCCTGGCCAATGCCGCCGGTCAGCTCGCTACCCAGCTTCCGCCGCTCTGAGGCGGCCGATCGCCGCTTCGACGCCGGCCACCCGGTCGGCCACCAGGGCGACCGCGCCGGCCGCCCGGACCATCGGATCCGCCTCGCTGCCGCCGAGCGCCTGCTCGCGCAGGTACCCGGCCTTGACCTCGGCCCACCGCTGCTCCCGGGCCGGGTCCAGCCGGCCACGGATCTCGGCCAGCTTGAGCAGGTTGGCCTCGGCGCCACCGGTGAGGGTCTGCGCCTCGCCCAGGTAGTGGTCGTCGAGCATCTGCTCCAGCTCGTCGTCGTTCATCGCCGGCACGATCCGCTCGGCGAGCTTGTTCATGTTGCGGTACGACCCCTGCAGCTTGAACGGCGGCTCGGTCCGGCTGGTATCGGACTGGGCGGCCGAGGCGATGTACGTCTGGTTGACCCGCAGCACCACCCGCTGCACCCGTTTCATCTTGCGCAGCACGGCCAGGATCTGCTCCAGCTCGGCCGCCGAGTACGGGTACGACAACCGATCCGCCCGGGCCGCCTCGTCCCCTTCGGCCAGCCGGATCAGCAGCGGCAGGTCACCGGAGTCCCGCCCGGCGAGCGGCGCCAGCACGGTGTTCGCGGTCAGCGCGTTCTCCAGATAGGACAGCTCGAACAGGTCCTCCCGGCCGGACAGCACGTCGCCGAGGTTCCACACGTCGGCCCGGTTGGCGAGCATGTCCGGGATCCGGAACCGCCGCCCGGTCTCGGTGTACGGGTTGCCCGCCATGCACACCGCGAACCGCTTGCCCCGCAGGTCGTACGTCCGGGTCCGGCCGTCCCAGACACCCTCCATCCGGCGCTGGGCGTCGCAGAGCGAGATGAACTTCTGCAACAGCTCCGGGTTGGTGTGCTGGATGTCGTCCAGGTAGAGCAGCACGTTGTTGCCCATCTCCAGGGCCAGCGAGATCTTCTCCACCTCCTGCCGGGCGGTGGCGTCCGGCGCGTCGGCCGGGTCCAGCGACGTGACGCCGTGCCCCAGCGCCGGGCCGTTGACCTTGACGAAGACCAGGCCGAGCCGGTCGGCGACGTACTCCATCAGCGTGGTCTTGCCGTAGCCGGGCGGGGAGATCAGCAGCAGCAGGCCGGAACGGTCGGTGCGTTTGTCGTCGCCGGCCGCGCCGAGCTGCCGGGCCAGGTTGTCGCCGATCAGCGGCAGGTAGACGTCGTCGAGCAGCTGGTTGCGGACGAACGTGGTCATCACCCGGGGCTTGAACTCGTCCAGGCGGAGCCGGTCGCGTTCGGTGGCGGCGAGGGTGGCGCGCTGTTTCTGGTAGGCGCGGAAGGCCGGCATCCTGATATTTCGGAAATCTCGGGTTTGGGCGAGCAGGGCGTCCAAGCGGATGTTGAGCCCGCCGTCGGTAATGCGCGGATGCACCCCGAGCAGCCCGGTGACCGTCTCGCTGGTGGCAGCGGACACGTCATAACGTGACAGCTTTGCTCCGGTCAGCTCAACAGCGACCGCCTCGTCCAAGTCGGATTTATCCCCTGCATCAGGCTTAGCCATTAAAAATGCGCTCAGCCACGCATGTGCCAACTGACGCTGGGCGGTGGGATCCGACTCCAATGCCCGCAGGTCGTCGGCGAACCGGGCACCACCCAGCTCGCGATGGAACCGGTCCAGCAGGGTCCGCGCGCTCGCACTGGTGGCGAAACCGTGCCCGGCCGCCAGCTCCTCGACCAGATAGTCACCGACCGGGGCGCCGGCCGCGGTGTCCAACTCGGACCGCAGCTCGTCCAGCGCGGAGCCGGCCGAGCCGAACAGCTCCCGCGCCCGGACCAGCGACGACGCGCGCAGGGTCCACAGCTTCCGCTGCTCCGGCGTGGTGCCGGAAGCCCAGAACAACTGTGCCGCAGCGCGCGTCGACGCGTCATAGCGCAGCAACCCGGCCGCCGCGTGCAGTCGCAGCAGCGCGTCCAGGATCACCGTGGCGTCGGCGTCGTGCACGCCGCGTTCGTAGCCCTCGTCGTACCTCTGCTCGGCGGCCCGGCGCACCAGGTCCCGCAGCGTGCCATCGGTCAGTGCGGTGGCCGCGGCCGTGGGATTCTCGGCGAGAATCGCCGCGGCCAGGTGTTCCGCACGGTACAGCTGCCGGTGCTCGGAGATCAGCGGCTGGTCCCAGAACGGCCGGGTCGCCTCGAATCCGGGATCGCGGACCGGCGCGCGGTAGTCGGTTCCGGTGATCGCGTACGCCAGCCCGCCGTCGTGCGGCACCAGGGTCAGGTCGATGGCCTGCTCGTTCACCGCGAACGTGTGCCGGCCCAGCCGGATCCCGCCGTCGCCGAACAGGTCGAGCCGGTCCCGCAGCGCCCGGGACGCCTCCTGCCGGGCCGCCTTGATCTGCCCGTCCAGCTCCTCGGCGCGGACCGTGTCGCCGCCCGCGCGCAACTCGTCGGCGACCGAGCGGACCTTCGCCACCATCGGGTCGGTGGCGAAATACGTGTTCACCTCGTCCTGGTCGCCGAGCGTGGTGATCCGGCGGTGCACCGCGTCCAGGATCCGGCGGGCCGACGCGGCCAGCTTGTCGGCGCGCCGGGCCCGCTCGTCGAGCAGCGACTGCCGGCGCCCGGCGATCGCCTCGTAGACCTCGGTGCGCTTGGCGGCCAGCCGTTCACCGAAGTCGTCGACGTCGCCGAACCGGGTCTCCAGCGTCTCCACCTGGGCCATCAGCCGGGCCAGGTGCTCGTCGCAGCGTTCCGGGGTGTCGGCGGCGGCGAGCGCGGCGGCCACCGACTGGCCGAAGAGCGCGAACTCGGCGGCGAACGCGGCCCGGCCCTCGATCGCGGCCAGGTCCCGGCTGCGACCGTCCAGCGTGGCCCGTGCCCGGTTCAGGCCGCCGAGCACCGTGCCGATCTGCTCCAGGATGGACACCCGCACGGTGGCGTCGGCGATCTCCAACCCGCCGACCACCTCGGTGACCACCTGCAGGCCGTCGGACTGCTCACCGATCCGGTCGCGGACCGGCTCGGCCTCGGCGACCGTGCCGATCGCGGCGGCCTGCACGGCCAGCTCCTCGACCACGGTCTGGTAGTCGGTGAACGCGTCCGGGCGGCGCAGGAACTCGACCGCGCGGCGGGCGGTCTCGTCGGTCGCGGTGACCAGCGTCGCGCCGATCCCGTCCAGCCGGTCGAGGTCGGCGTACCGCATCTCGCGCAGGCCGGCCAGCTTGCCGCGTTCGCGCCGCAGCTCGGCGAGCCGGGCCACCCAGCCGCTGGTGGTGGTCGGCGCCTCGGACTCGGCGCGGCGGATCAGCGTGCCGGCCGCCGCCTCGGCGTCGGCCATCGCCTGGGCCGCCTGCGCGGTCAGGGCCTGCACCGACGCGAACTCGTCGAGCACCTGGGTGGCCGCGGCGCGCACCTCGGCGAGCGGCTCGGCGAGGTTCTCCAGCTCCTCGTCGCCGATCCAGTGGTAGGTGTCGAAGGCCCGGGTGCAGGCCGCGATGATCGCCTCGAAGACCGGCCCGGCCGCGGACATCTCGTCGACCATCCGGGTCACCGAGAGCGCGTCGGCGATGCCCCGGACCAGATCGGCGTTGCCGATCCGGTCGAGCGGTCCGGTTCCGGCAGGTTGGGCCGCGGCGTGGGCATCCGAGACGTACGACGTCTGCCACACCTGTACGGGGTGCACCCGCGTCGGCTCGTCACCCGGGCTGCGCAGCACCACGAGCGTGCCGTCGTCGAAGATCGCATAGCCGTGGCCCGCGATCGGCGTGGCCACCTCCTTGCGGATCACGTTGTACGGCAGCAGCAGGTACCGCCCCGACCCGGCGTCGTGGAAGACGTGCAGCACGTCCTCGCCGTTGACCGAGCGGATCACCCGCTCGAACTCCAGCCCGCCGGTGTCCTGGTCGAACGTCTTCGCCACCCCGGTGGCCAGGTAGTACCCGCCGGGGAAGATGACGCCCTGGTCCTCGGGCAGCCGGCGACAGGCCTGCCCGATCCCGTCGAGGCGCTGCACGTCGTTGGTGCGCGTGTTGAACACCAGGTACCGGTGCGTGGTCTCCTGGTACGGCAGCACCCGCAGCAGGATCAGCGGCCCGACCCGGGCGTACGCGATCTCCGCGTCGGCCAGGCTCTGCAACGGCTCGTCCACCGGCTCGGAGAAGATCCCCTCGCCGTCCTCGGTGTTGTTCTCCACCTTGACGGTCAGCGTGCCACCGACCGCCTCGACGAACACCTCGTCCTCGATCGACACGTGCGGGTGCCGGCCCAGCACGTGCTGCTCGCGGGTGGTCGGCGTCCAGGTGAAGTCGTGCGTCGGCGGGAGCACGTGGTCCCGTTCCCCGCGGGCGTCCTGGTAGGCCACCGACCCGTCGAGCCCGACCCGCCAGCGCAGCACCTTCAGGTCGTCGGCGCGCGCACCGGTCTGGAAGACCGCGAGCAGCAGCCCCTCGACCCGGCGCAGCTGCCGCAGCCGGGTCTCCTTGTAGTAGCGGTACAGCTCGGCGAAGTCCCGCCGGAACGCCGGGTCGTCCAGCAACCCGGCGTGGTGGACCGGCTGGAACTGCCGGTCGACGACGGCGAACACGTCGTCGACCGCGGTCTCGGCCTTCATCCCGAGGAACGCGTTCGCGCCGAACAGCAGCGCGTCCCCGGCCGGCGCCACGTCGACCGGCACGCAGTTGTTGCCGGTGCGGATCCGCTCGGTGCTCAGCAGTGCGGTCTGCTGAGCACCGAAGACCTCGACCCGGCGGGCGTTGAGCGTCTCGGCCCGGGTGGCCAGCTCACGGGCCTTGGCGCCGAGCCGGGCCCGGAGCACCTCGTAGGTGCCGGCGTCGATGTCGGTTCCGGTCACTCAGACTGGTCCTTCTTGAGCTGGTTCGCCACGGCCGCCGCCACGCTGAGGTTGGCGACGTCCGCGGTGGAGACCGAGCTGGCGAGCTTGTGCAGGTCGTCGGCGAGGTTGCCCTCACCGTTGAGGTACCGGGCGCCCATGCCCTGCACCACCGAGCTGTGCTCGACGAACCCGTCGATGCTCTTGCCCATCGTGATCGACCCGATCAGCTTGTCGAAGAAGACCGAGTCGCCACCGACGATGTCGATGTCCGCCTTCTCCAGTCCCGCGGCGATCACCATGGCCTGCGCCTCGGCGATCTCCTTGTGCACGTGGATGCCGGCCAGCCGGATCTCCTTCTCCATCTCCAGCCGCAGGCGGTACTCCTCGTGCGCGCGGGTGACGTCGTCGAGTGTGGCCATCGCGCTGGCCTTCTGCTCCAGGCCGATCGCCTCGCCGAGCAGCTTCTCCTTGATCGCCTCCGCGGCGACCAGGGCCTTCTCCCGCTCCACCACGGCCTCGGCGCGGCCGGTCTTCTCGTACACCTCGGCGGCGCGGTCCCGGACCTGCACCTCGGCCAGACCGGCCGCGGCGGCCTCGGCCTGGGTGCCCTCGGCCAGCCGGATCTTGGCGCGGGCGTCGAGCTCGGCGGCCTGCTGCCGGGACTCGGCGAGCAGCAGCATCTCGCGGGCCTTGAACTTGGCCGCGGACTCCGCCGCCTCGGCCGCCTTGATGTCCTTGACCAGGAGTTCCTGCGCCTCGGCCTCGGCGTTGATGATGACGGCCTGGCGGGTCCGCTCGGCCTCCTCGACGACGCGCAGGCGCTTGATGTTCTCTTCCTGCTCGGCGACCGTCTTGTCGACCGCGATCCGCTCCCGGATCACCTCGGCCATGGTCCGCTTCTCGGTCTCGACTTCCTTGTCCTTGGAGATGGTGGACAGCTCGGTCTCCCGCTGGCGGCCGATCACCTCGAGCATCCGGTCCTTCTCGATGCGCTCGGTCTCGATCGCGATGACCCGCTCGCGGTTCTTCTCGGCGACCGCGATCTCCCGGTTCTTGTTCTCCGACTGCACGCCCAGCTGCTGCTCGGTCTTGATCCGGGCGGACTCGCTGCGCAGCGTCTCCTCGGCCCGGGCCAGGGCGATCTCGGCCTCCTCGCGGGCCCGTACGGTCTCGATCTCCCGGCGCTGCTTGATCTCCGCGTCCGCCTTCCGGCGTTCCAGCTCGAGGATCGCCTCGCGGGCGTCCACGTCCTGGCGGGTGATCTCCTTCTCCTCGTT
Organism: Actinoplanes awajinensis subsp. mycoplanecinus; assembly: GCF_001509495.1. Classification (NCBI taxonomy): domain Bacteria; kingdom Bacillati; phylum Actinomycetota; class Actinomycetes; order Micromonosporales; family Micromonosporaceae; genus Actinoplanes; species Actinoplanes awajinensis. The sequence goes on from NZ_LLZH01000320.1 coordinate 21,208, forward strand.
GCGCCGGAAGTCGTTGGTGCGGATCGCCTCGATCGCGGTCAGCTCAGTGATCTTCCGGATGCCCTGCGCGTCCAGGATGTTCTTCGGGTCGAGCGAGGTGACCGGGGTCTGCTCGAGGAAGTCGATCGCCGCGTCCTCCAGGCTGTACCCGTTGAGGTCGGTGCCGATCACCTCGATGATCTGGTCCCGGAAGTCGTTGCGCTTGGTGTAGAGGTCGACGAAGTCGAGCTGCTTGCCGACGGTCTTCAGGGCCTCGGAGAACTTCGCGCTGAACAGCTCCTGCAGCGTCGCCTCGTTGCTGGCCCGGGCGGTGCCGATCGCCTGAGCCACCTTGATCACGTCTTCGGTGGTCTTGTTGACCCGGACGAAGAAGGTGATCCGGATGTCGGCGCGGATGTTGTCCCGGCAGATCAGCCCTTCCCGGCCGGTGCGCGCGATCTCGATCGTCTTCACCGAGATGTCCATGAACTCGGCCTTGTGCAGCACCGGCAGCACCACCGCGCCGGTGAACGTGACGTCCACCCGGCGCACCTTGGAGACGATCAACGCCTTGCCCTGCTCCACCTTGCGGAACATCCGGCTCAAGAAGAACAGCACGCCGATCACGACGAGGACGATTACGGCGATCAGCACACCGAAACCCGTGGAGACAACGTCCATCAAAGGCCTTTCTTGGCGATATCGGCAGGAACGACCCAGAAGAACTCGCCTTCCAGGTCGACGTCGTAGATGAGGGCGACCGTGCCGGCCGCGAAGGAGTCCTGACCGGTCTGCCGGACCTGGACGATCGCCGAGGAGCCGTCCGGGGAGTGCACCTCGGCCTGACCGAAGGTCCGGGTCACCCGGCCGGTCCGGATCACGCAGGTGAGACCGACGAAATCGGCGCGGGAGGCGTCCGGCCCGGTCGGCATCAGCCGGCGCAGCGGGATCGCCACCAGCCGGGTGATGATCCCGGCCAGGACCAGGGCGGCGACCGGGATGATCCACAGCGGGACCGTCCGGTGCCACTCGCTGCCGGCCAGCGTGCCGAACCAGGCGAGCGCGACCAGGAGCGAGACGAAGATCGGTACGGGTACGCCGAGCAGCGCACCGTACTCGTGCCCGGCCTCCGGGTCGGCGCCACCGGCGATGACCACGATCCAGTACCCGATGACGAGGATCAGCAGTGGTGTCAGGAGAACGGTCGGGAAGCTCAGTGCGGCCTCGATGAATCCGTTCGCCATGAGCCCCGTTCCCGTTCGCTGTGTGTCCCCTGAGAGTGACAGCCCGCGTCAATTCGCGATGTCCGGGGACTTGTTGTCCGGGGATAACCATGACCTTCATCCGGCGCCGGGGGAAGGGCAGACTTGGGTCATGGATCGGGAACAACTGGCCCATTTCTTGCGAACCAGGCGTGAGGCGCTGCAGCCGGAGGACGTCGGGCTGCCCCGCGGCCCGCGCCGTCGCACCGGGGGACTGCGCCGGGAGGAGGTGGCGTCGCTGGCCGGCATGTCGGCCGACTACTACGGGCGGATCGAGCAGCAGCGCGGGCCGGCGCCGTCCGACCAGATGCTGGCCGCGCTGGCCCGGGCCATGCACCTGAGCCTCGCCGAGCGGGATCACCTGTTCCAGCTGGGCGGGCACCCGGCGCCGCGGCGGTCACTGCGCGACGACCACATCAGCCCCGGGATGATGCGGATCGTCGACCGGCTGATGGACACCCCGGCCATGGTGCTGTCCCGGTTCGGCGAGACGCTGCGGCAGACCCCGATGGCCCTCGCGCTGTTCGGCGACGAGACCCGGTACACCGGACTGGCCCGGGCGACCGTCTACCGCTGGTTCACCGATCCGGCCAGCCGGCGGGTCTACCCCGAGGTGGACCACCCCAGGCACGCGCGGTACTTCACGGCGAACCTGCGCCGGGCGTACACCGCCGACCCGCGGGGCCGGGCCGGTGAGATCGTCACGGCGTTGCTGGCGGCCAGTGACGAGTTCGCCGCGATCTGGGACGAGCACCAGGTCGGCCTGGTGCAGGTCGACCGCAAGACCCTGGTGCACCCGCAGCTCGGTGAGCTCGAGCTGTGGTGCCAGAACCTCTACGACGCCGAGCAGGAACAGGTCCTGCTCGTGTTCACCGCGGCGCCCGGTTCGGCGAGCTACGAGAAACTCCAGCTGCTCGCCGCCGTCGCCTGACATCCGGCTTTTCAAGACCCAGAAAGGCACCACCATGTCCACAATCGCACTGATCACCGGCGGCAACCGTGGACTCGGCCGCGCCACCGCCCTGGCCCTGATCGACGCCGGCCACGAGGTGATCTACACGCACCGCGGTGACCCCGGCGAGAAGATCGACGCGGTGCCGCTGGAGCTCACCGTCGGCGACATCGAGACGTACGACGACTTCGCCGACCGGCTGCGCGGCGTGCTGCGGGACCGGTTCGGCCGGGAGGACTTCGACTTCCTGGTCAACAACGCCGGCGTCGGCGTGCACGCCACCGTCGCGGAGACCTCGGTGGAGGCGTTCGACCAGCTGCTGAACGTGCACTGGCGCGGGATGTTCTTCCTGACCCAGAAGCTCCTGCCGCTGATCGCCGACCACGGCCGGATCGTCAACCTCTCCACCGGCCTGGCCCGGTTCACCGGCGACGGCTACGCCGCGTACGCCTCGATGAAGGGCGCCGTCGAGGTCTTCACCCGCTACCTGGCCAAGGAGCTGGCCCCGCGCGGGATCACCGCGAACGTGGTCGCGCCCGGCCCGTCGGCCACCGACTTCGGCGGCGGCGTGCTCCGCGACAACGAGCAGGTCCGGGCCGGGCTGGCGAAGGTGATCGCCCTGGGCCGGGTCGGCGAGCCGGAGGAGATCGCCGGGGTGATCACCGCGATGCTCGGCCACGACACCCGCTGGATCACCGGCCAGCGGATCGAAGCGTCCGGCGGCATGCATTTGTAAAAATCAGGCGACTCCGAGGTCGTTCAGCCGGTTGATCTCGCTGCCCTGCTCGACCGCCATCTCGTTGGCCATTTCGGACAGTCGCTCGTCCACGCCGCTGCGCAGCAGGTCGCCGGACATCTGCTGCGCCCCGCGGTGGTGCGCGATCATCATGGTCGCGAAGCGGCGGTCGAAGTCGGCGCCCCGGGCCGCGGTCAGTGCGTTGATCGCGGCCGGGGTCTGCATCCCGGGCATGCCGGCGTGATCGTGACCGGGATCACTGTCCGGCTTTCCGCGGTCGCGCAGCCAGGAGCGCAGCACGTCGATCTCGGGCTTCTGGGCCGCGCTGATCCGGCCGGCCAGGGCCCGGATCCCGGCGTTCCCGGCCCGGCTCGCGGCCAGCCCGGCCATCTCGATCGCCTGCTCATGGTGCGCGATCATCATCTGCACGAACGTCACGTCGACCGAGTTGTACGCCGACCCGTCCGGCGCCTGCACCTGATCGGAGTCGGTCACCCGGGCGGACTCACCGGGCCGTCCCGGCAGCACCACCCGCACCGGTTCGGTGGATGCGTGCACCGCCGCCGGCGAATCGACGGGTGCCCTGGTCAGCACCACGACGAGGGTCGCGCCGAGCAGTACGGCCGCGACAGCTATCCATTTCCACCGATTCATCTATCCCCCTCCGGCGGTTATCGTAGCCAAAGTCATCGATGTCGCTGGTGGTGCACACGCGCTCACATGTGGTGTCCGCCGGTGACTCGCAGCCGGAAGGAGCTCCATGAAGCACCTGGCCTCACGAGGGCTGGCCGCGATCACGATCCTGCTCGGATTGTCGATCGGTACGCCGGCCCGGGCCGGTACCACCGCCATACCCGCAGTCGACGAGATCGTCAGCAGCCCGAACATCTCCCAGGTCGGCCACCTGGACAAGACCGGGCCGTTCGCCGCCGAGAACTCGTTGAACACCGACTGGGCGTTCCACGGGAAGTACGCGTTCGGTGGCAACTACAACGGCTTCACCGTCTACGACATCAAGAATCCGCGGGACCCGAAGATCGCCACCCAGGTGGTCTGCCCCGGCTCGCAGAACGACCTGTCGATCTACGGCGACCTGCTCTTCGTCGCGACCGACTCGCAGCGCTCGGACGACTCGTGCGCCAGCGTGTCGGTGCCGGCCTCGTCACCGGCCGAGACCCCGCGGTGGGAGGGCATCAAGGTCTTCGACGTCAAGGACCCGCTGAACCCGCAGTACATCGCGGCGGTGAAGACCGACTGCGGCTCGCACACCCAGACCATGATCCCGGGCAAGGGCCGGGACCGGTCGGTGTACCTCTACGTGTCGTCGTACAACCTGTCGGGCGCGAGCGTGCCGAACTGCGCGCTGCCGCACGACAAGATCTCCATCGTCAAGGTGCCGCTGAAGAACCCGACGGCCGCGGCCGTGGTGGCGACGCCGGTGCTGTTCCCGGACGGTGGTTTCGGCGGTGACGAGGACGGCTCGCCGACGACCGGGTGCCACGACATCACGGCGTACCCGCAGAAGGACATCGCGGCCGGCGCCTGCATGGGCGACGGTGCGCTGTTCGACATCTCGAACCCGGTGGCGCCCAAGGTGATCACCACGGTCCGGGACACCGCGAACTTCGCGTTCTGGCACTCGGCGACGTTCAACAACGCCGGCACCAAGGTGGTCTTCACCGACGAGCTGGGTGGTGGCGGCGGTGCGACCTGCAACCCCACGGTCGGACCGGACCGAGGCGCCGACGCGATCTACGACATCGTCGGCAAGGGCAAGCGGGCCAAGCTGGTCTTCCGCAGCTACTTCAAGATCCCGCGGGAGAACGCCGCGACCGAGAACTGCGTGGCGCACAACGGCTCGCTGATCCCGGTGCCCGGGCGGGACATCATGGTGCAGGCCTGGTACCAGGGCGGCATCTCGATCTGGGACTTCACCAACTCCGCGAAGCCGGTCGAGATCGCCTACTGGGAGCGCGGGCCGCTGAGCACCGAGCGCCTGATCGTCGGCGGTTCCTGGTCGGCGTACTGGTACAACGGCTACATCTACTCCAGTGACATCCAGAAGGGTCTCGATGTCCTGAAGGTCGACGACCGCCGGCTCCGTGGCGCGGAGCACTTCCGCACCCGGGAGTTCAACGCGCAGACCCAGGCGAACTTCTACACCTGGTGACGCTCGGGGGGACCGGCTGGCGGGCCGGTCTCACCCGTGCGGCACGGCCGCCTTCGACCACGCCCACAGGGCCCACCACCAGCGCACCGTCTCCAGCACGGTGAGCTGCTCACCCGACGCGCCGAATCCGGTCAGCTCGTGCAACCGCCGCAGCCGGTAGCGGACCGTGTTCGGATGCAGATGCAACGAGCCCGCGGTCAGGTCCAGCCGCTGACCCCGGTCCAGGTAGGCGAGCGCGGTCCCGGCGAGATCCCGATGGAAGTCGTCGTCCGGTTGCAGCGCGCCCAGCAACTCGTCGCGCAGGAACCCGGCCAGCATCGGCTGCTCGGCCAGCGCGGTCTCCCCGGCCAGCGAGGTCACCCCGTGCGTGCCGGTCTCCCCGCGGACGCGCGCCGCTTGCAGCGCGGCGAGGGCGAGGCGGTGCGCGGCTGCGGCGTTTTTCAACGGTACGGGGGGAGTGCTCACGACCAGTCCCGGCATCACGCCGGGCAGCCGCGGGGTCAGCCCGCTGAGCCGCCCGCCGACCGGCGCCAGCACCCCGCCGCAGCGTGCGAACGCCTGCTCCAGCTCGCGTACCCGGGCCGGTTCGGCGGCGTCCGACACCACGCAGTGGTAACGCCCCTCGGCGGTCAGCCCGAACCGCCCCAGGTCGCCACCGGCGTCCGTGCCGTCGGCGCCGTCGGTGCCCTCGCCGAGCAGCAGGTGCCGCAGCAGCCTGATCCGGGCCGCCCGCCGATCGAGGTCCAGCTGCCGTTCGGCGGTCCGGTATCCGGCCAGCACGTGGCGTTCCAGGGCGTTGCCGTAACGGTCGAGTCGCAGCAGCCCCTGCAGCAGTACGTCGTCCGGCAGGCCGGCGGCCCGGCCCCGGGCGATGGCGATCTCCAGGATCCGGCTGCGCCCGCCGTGCACCCCGGAGAGCAGCGCGCCCACCGGCACACCGAGCGCCGCGCCCTCGGCGCCGAACCGCACCGCGTCGGCGAAGTCCTCGTCACCCGCCTCGCCGGCGCCCAGGAACGCCGCGCACCCGGCGGTGATCAGCGCGGCCACGTGCCGGCGGCTGGCGGCCGGTGGCAGCCGGGCCGACTCCGGTGACTGCGCCCGCGCCGAGGCGACCACGTCGTCGACCAGCCGGGTGTCCGTGGCCAGCGCGTGGACCAGGGTGGTGAGCACGTTCGCAGTCATCCGGCGGCACCTATCGAGACGATTGTTCTCCCGTGGTTACCGCAAAGTAACAGTTGCCGTCATCGATGTGAATCAGCCCAGCGAGGTGGCCCGAGCCTTGCGGTCGTGCTTGCGCTGGTACATCGCGGCGTCCGCCTCGCGCAGCAGCCGATCGCCCTCGCCCGGCCGCCCGGAGGCCGTACCGACGCTCGCGCCCACGGTCAGCCAGAGCTCGTTGATCATCATGGGCGCGGCGATCACGGTGGCGATCCGGTCGGCAAGCGTCGCGGCCGCCTCCGGGCCGATGTCCGGCAGCAGTACGGCGAACTCGTCGCCACCGAGCCGGGCGGCCACCTCACCGGCACCGAGCAGCCCGGTCAGCCGCTCGGCGACCATCATCAGCACCTGGTCACCGGCGTGGTGCCCGTGCCGGTCGTTGATCGCTTTGAAGCCGTCCAGGTCGATCAGCAGCATGCTGACCGGGGTGCCGTCCGCGGCGCCGGCCGACTCGTCGATCCGGCGCTGCAGCAGCATCCGGTTGGCCAGCCCGGTGAGCGAGTCGTGGGTGGCCTGGCGCTCCAGCTCGTCGTGCAGCGCGCGGGTCTCGCTGGCGTCCCGTGCGTTGATCACCACGCCCTGGATGTTCGGGTTGTCGCTCAGGTCCGTGCTGATCAGATCCAGCCATCGGTACGTCCCGTCGGCGTGCCGCCAGCGCACCTGGGCGGCCAGGCTGCGCCCCGGGTTCGCGGTCTGCCAGGCGACGTGCCGCTGCACGGTCGCCATGTCGCCGGGGTGCGTCCGCTCGTGCAGGGTGTGACCCACCAGCTCCGACGGGGCGAGGCCGAGCACCCGCTCGGCGGCCGGGCTGGCGTACTGCACGACGCTGTCGTCGGTGACCACGAGGGTCAGGTCGGAGGTGTTCTGGACCAGCGCGCGGAACCACTCCCGCTGCTGGTCCAGCTCGGTGAGCAGGTGCTCGTTGTCGCGGACCGCGGACAGCTGGCGGCCCAGCACGAGCGCCGTGATGGCCACCGCGCCGATCGCCACACCCCAGGTCCGCAGGTCCGGCTCGCCGTCCCGGAGCGCGTTCACCACCAGCAGCTGGGTGGCGATCACCGCGAGGTACGGCAGCACGCTCGGCCGCTGTCCGACCTTCCGGTCGCGGTCCGGGTCCACCGGCCGGGTCTGCACCAGCTGCAACCGCAGCGTGGCCGACACGATCAGGCACGGGAACAGCTGGACCAGGAACATCACCTGCGGGTCGACCTCGTCGCCGAACAGCACGCCGGCCACCGAGGCGCCGAGCGAGGTCCCGGCCAGCCCGACGCAGCCCAGCACCCCGGCGAACCGGTTGAACGGCGCCGTCCCGCTGAAGATCAGTTTGAGTACGCCGAACGCGATGAGCAGCATCACCACCGTGGTGGCCGCGGCGCCCAGGCGGTCGATCGCGTCGTGCCCGCTCAGCTCGTCGGCGAGCAGGAAATACCAGAGGAAGACCGCGACACCGGTGAGCACGGTGGCGGCGTCCAGCCAGAGCCGCAGCCGCTGCCGGCCCTCCCCGCCGAGCGGGTGCCGCAGCGTGGCACCGACCACGATCGCCATGCCGCACACCACGAACGCGGTCTGCACCACGCTGATCCGGTCACCGTGCCCGGCGTAGGACAGCACCGTCTGATAGGTGTCGCCGACCGCGGACAAGCAGCAGGCGATGATCACCGCCCGCCAGAACTTCCGGGCGGGCCCGGTCACGTCCGGGTGCCTCGCCAGCCGCCAGGCGATATAGACGTCCAGCACGTCGACGGCGGTCTGCACGGTCCACGACGCGTTGTTCCCGCTGAGCCCGGTGAGGAACAGCGGGACCATGAGCAGGCCGACCAGCACCAGCACGAGCAGCACGGGATCGAGGGCGGCGACTCGTCTGCCCATGATCGCTCCCGTCGTGGACGCTCTTTTTAGGTCCGGAATGTTCGATCGGCCCGGACCTGCGAGATGTGAGCGCTCGGCGGTGGTTACTTTAAATCGGCTTTAATCTCCGAACATGATCGCCGGGAAAGCCACCATACTGGCTCGAACCGTGCGGTCCGGTGCCGACGGCCCGGGCTGGTCGATCGGCGGGCGAACCGGCCGGCCCGGGTCCCCACCGGACATTTCGCCGCGGCCCACGGTTTCCGGTCCGCCTCCACCCGCGGTATCCGGTCTGCCACAGCCCACGGTTTCCGGTCCGCCTCCACCTGTGGCTTCTCGGCCGCTGCCACCTGCGGGTGAAACCGACTGCCCGGCGCGCCGCGTCCCCCGGCCGGCCAGGGTGGACGGATAGTTTGACTGTCATGACGACGACCGCGCACCGTACCTCGGTGTTCCGGTCGTTCCCCGCGCTGCTGGCGCTGGTCCTGGCCTTCTTCGCGGCTACCGCGACCCCGGCCGTCACCGCACCGGACGTCCACCGCGCGTCGATCTCCGCCTCGCTCGCCCAGCACATCGACACCGCGAGCGCCGCCGCTTCCGCACCCGCCTCCGCCGTACCGGCCGAGGCCACCGCACCGCCCGCCGAGCCGGTCTCCGGCTACCCGGTCGCCGACCGCACGCGCGTCCTTCTCGCGCAGCGCTCGACCGGTACCGCGGGTTCGCGCGCACCGCCCCGCACCGCCGCCTGAATCCCCGGCACCGGCCGTCACGTCGGTCGCTCCGGGGTCGCGTGCACGTGCCCGGCCAGCGGAACTCCCAGACGAGCGGAAGCGGAAGAACTCATGAACATGGTTGCCGAGATGCTGCTGCACGAGCCGGCCCCGGTCGCGATCTGGGGCGCCATGTGGCTGGCCACCGTCCCGGCCATGGTGGTGCTCGCCAGCCCCGCCGGAGTCCGCAACCCGGGCCGCGCGCTGCTCGACGCGTGTGCGTTTTTGATCGGCCGCCCGAACCGCCGGCCGGCCGCGCCGGAGCCCGCGCCGTCCGACTTCTTCGCGACCGACCCGGTGTCCGCGGGGTATGCCCTGGAGACGGTCTTCTCCTACCCGGCATTCGCCGCGGAGGTGCCGGTCCCGGCCGGCGCGGTGACGTATGCGGGGCCGGCTGTCGCGGCCGGCGTTGCCGTTTCGGCCGAGGTGCGCGGCGCCATTTCCTCGGGGCCGGTTTCCCTCGCCACCGCCGTTTCCGCAATGGCGTCGTCCGACTCCGCTTCGGTCGGGATCGTGCGGGTGGTGGGCGCGTCTTCGGCCGCCAGTGGAGAGGCCGTTCCCTCGGCAGCCGTGCCGCTGGCTGGCGTGGCGGCTCCTTCCGGGGCCGCGGCGGGTGCGGATGGGGGCGGTGATGCGGCTGACCGTGCGTACCAGAATGGGGTTTTTGCGGATCTGGCGCCGGTCCGGCCTTCCCTGTTCCGCCGCTTCTTCCAGCGGGCGGCGGCGCGGCGTGCGGAGCGTTTGCGGCGGGCGACCGAGGCGCTGAAGGCGGTCCGTTACGCCGACGAGGTGCGGGTGGCCGCGGAGCAGGCCGGGTACGCCGCGGACCGCTGGCAGGAGAACTGGGAAGCGGCGTCCGAGCGGGTCGACGCATCCTTCCGGGCCTGGCAGTCGGCCGACTCGCGGCTGCGGCGCAGCCGGGAGGGAACAGCCTTCGGTACGCCGTTCACCGGGCAGACACCGGCCGAGTATGCGGACCGTGAGCGCCACCTGCACCTCGCGGTCCGGGCTGCGGCGGAACGCGGCGAGTTGCCGACCAGCGCCGTCGCCGACGCCCTGACCGGCCGGGGCGGCTGGAACGCCCGCCTGCACCCGGTCGAGCAGGAACTCGTCATCCAGCGAGCCAGCGCCACCCACCTGGAAGCGGTCTGGAAGCGCGCCGTCGAGGCGGAGAGCGCCGCCTGGGCGGACGCGCAGACCGCCCGCCGCGACTGGCAGAGCCTGTGCCAGGAGTCGATCGTCGCCACCGCACACGCCACCGCGGTCCACCACCTGTTGCCTGCCGAGCCGGCCACGGCGGCAGCACCCGCCCGCCCGGCCGCCGTGGCCCGCGTCGCCTGACGCCCAGCCCCGCACGGCTCCGACCAGGCCTTGCCCTGCCGTGCGTCCCGTTGTGCGTCTCCTCGGGCATGGCCTGTCGCGCATCCCCTCGCGCGTCTCGTCGGGCGTCCCCTCGCGCTTCCCGCCGTGCCTGTCGCGCGCTTCGCGCCGCGACGCGTGCCGTGCCTGTCTCTCGCGCGTCGCGCCTTCGGCCTGACGCGCGTCGTCCCCTCGGCCTGACTGCCGTGCTCTATTGCACGTCTCGCCCCGCATGCCGTGCCGCACGCCCTTCGTGCGTTTCCCGCCACTTGTGTCCTGTGGCGCCGCCTTTACGCATCCTCCTGCCTGCGTGCCGCGCGTTCTTCGCGCATGGTGCCCGGCGCATGGCGCGTGCCCTTTGCGGGTCGTCCTCCGTGCCTGTCTGCGTGTACCGCGCGTTCCTCGCGCGCCGCGCCTGCTCTGCCCGATGCCTATCGCTCCGCACGCCCTCTCTGGATCTTGGAGATTTGCGCTCATATGGCGACCACAATTCGTCAAGATCGCGGCGGATCTGGCGGCGGCGCGTGCGGGGCAGCGCCTGAGGGTGCGAGGCGGGCGTGCGGCGCGTGCGGGGTGGGCGGTGCGAGGCGTGCGGGGTGGGGCGCGACGGGAGCGCGGCGTGCGGTGTGGGTGGGCCGGTGGATCTGGGGCCGGTCGACGCTGTCCATATTGGATCGGCGGCTGGCCGATTTGCGCATGTAAATCAACGAACCCCCGGCGAGCCGCCGGGGGTTCGGGTGGAGCGGCCCGCGTCCGGCCGGGGGACCTCCGGCCGGACGCGGGCCCGGCGCCTACGGCTTGGTCAGCAGGCAGCCGGAGATGGCCAGGTTGATGGTGCGGGTGCTGGTCAGGCAGGTGGTGAACCAGTACGTCTGCTCGCCGTAGCTCTGCCCCTGGTAGACCTTCGTGGTCCCGTCCGCGGCGACCTCACACGGGTTGTTGAGCGTGCACATCTCGCCGTCGTCGTTGCCGGTGTTGTTGATGCCGACGATCTGGCCGCTGGTGGTGCTCACGATCGGGGAGCCCGAGGTGCCGTGGATGGTGTCGCAGGCGGTGTCGTACCGGATCGAGTCACGCCAGGTCCAGGTGGCCTCGCGGAGCGTCGGCACGAAGCTGTCGATCTTGCAGGACCAGATCCGCTTCCAGTAGCTGGACGGGATGCTGATGCTGATGCCGGCCGTCGGGCGGGTGGCCGAGATGGTCAGCGCGGTCGCGCCGTAGCGGCTGGTCAGGGTCGCGAAGGTGCTCGTCAGCCGGTACAGCGTGACGTCGGTGCCGGTCATCGTGGCGTACAGGATGCGGTCGGCGCGGACCGTGCCGAGCGAGCTGCCGCTGCTGCTGAGCAGGGTGCCCGAACGGGTACTTGTGCGGTTCTGCAGGACGGTGCCGGCCGGGATCAGCCCGCCCTCGTAACAGTGTCCGTTCGTGAGCATCATGGCCTGGTCGGTGCTGACCGAGGTGGGGTAGCGAACCAGTGACGCGGAGCAGTTGCTCAGAGTGATGGTGGAGGCCAGGCCGGTGGCCGCCTGCGCGGGGGTGGGTCCGGCCAGAACGGCGGTGGTGGCTGCGATGGCGGCGGCCACGACGGCGACTGCGCGACGAAGGCGCATGCGGGGGTCGTCCCTTCAGTCAGGCGACGGACCCACGGCCGAGTGGGCGGGGATCGTCACCGATCGTTCAACGGTGCACGTACCCTCGCATCGGCATTCTTCTATGTCAATGGTCATTGATCTTGACTGGAAGTGACCATACAGAAAGCCGCAACACCCCACGGGTGCTGCGGCTTCCCTCGAAGGCTTTCCTCAGATCATGCACCGAAGAAGTTCAGTAGAGCCCTTCCGTCGGTGCAAACCCCTCGGTAGGCTCACGAAGCGATATCGAACTCGCCGTCCTTGGCAGAGTCCACGAAGGCGGTCCACTCCGCCGACGTGAACATGAGAGCTGGGCCCGTCTGGTTCTTGCTGTCACGGACGGCGATTCCATCATCGAGGAATGCGACCTCGACGCAGTTGTTACCGCCGTTGCCGTTACTGCGACTGCCTTTTTTCCAGACGGCACCGTTGAGCTGGTGCGCGAGCAACTCGTGCACCTCCCTCCAGTATGAGAAATACTTCGGGAGCCGCTAAGCGGTGAGCAGACCCTCGATCATCTTGATGGTGGTGCGATGGTCGAGCGCCCTCGTGCTCAATCGCTCGAACTCCTGCTTGTAGCGAGCAACCTCAGGTGGCTGCTCCTCGTAGTAGTCTCCCGCAAGTCCTTCGAGGTAGACAACATCCAAAAGAGTGGTATCCCGAAACTCCAAAAGGGTAGCGGAGCCGCCGAGAAACGGATGTTCACCGGCGTCGAACGGCATGATCTGCAGCGATACATTTGGCAATTTAGCTATTTCAATCAAATGCTCGAGCTGGGCTTTCATCACGTCCGTGCCGCCGACCATGCGCCGGACCGTCGCCTCGTCGACGACCGCGACCAGCTCCAGCGGGCGCTCGCTGCTCAGCCGGCTCTGCCGGGTGAGGCGCAGTGAGATCCGCCGATCGATGTGCTGTGGCGGATCGTTCGATCGACCGGTACTGATCAGTGCCCGCATGTACGCCTCGGTCTGCAGCAGGCCGGGAATGATGATCGGCTCCCAGGACCGCATCGACGTGGCGGCCGCCTCCAGCCCGACGAAGTTCCCCGGCCGCATGATGTCGCGGTAGTCGGTCCACCAGGTCCGCTCCCGGGACATCCGGGCGAGCTCGACGAGGGCGTCCCGGTACTCGGTGTCCTCGACCCGGTAGAGGGTTAGTAGATCTCGGACATCGCGTGGAGTGACGGCGACCCGTGCGGTCTCGATCCGAGTGACCTTCGCGGAGTGCCACTCGAAATGCTTGGACACCTCTTGCTGGGTCAAACGTGCCGTCTCACGGCACCGCTTGAGCTCCGCCCCGAGTCGCCGGCGGCGCAGTGTCGGACCCTCAATATCGGACACCTGTGACTCCCTAACGGTCCCTAGGAAGTTGATATTACGAGCGTTCCTCACGATCCGGGTACCCACCATTCATGATCGACAATTGATGATCAATGAGGCGGTGGTGGGCAGCGGGGCCTGAATAAGAAGTCTAGTACTTCTTGCATTGACCTTGCTGTAGGGGACATGATGCCGAGGACATCGAGTTCTGTCTTCTTTGCTACATAGGCGAATTGATCATTGGAACTGGCGTCTAAGGGGCGTGGCGCAAGTGTTGGCTGACCAGTACTACCTGATCGCACACGAGGACCGCACCGGGCGGTCCAGGCTACATCCCCGTGCGACCGGCCTCGGGTTGGCCGCCGCATTACTCTCGGAGTTAGTGCTGGAAGGGCGCATCGGCATCGCCGAGGGCGACCTATTCATCATCGATCAGCGCCCGCCACGAGACGCCCTCGCCCACGACATTCTTGATCTTCTTTGTGCGCAGTCGCAGCACCGGGACGTCCGCACCTGGCTGTCATTCCTGGCGCAGGACTCGGCCCTCCGGGTCGCCGAGCGGTTGATCCGTGTCGGTGCCGTCGAGGCGGTCACCCGGCGCCGGATGCTCGGCGGCGCGCAGACGCTCTACATGCCGAACACCGCCCGCCAGCGCAACGCCGCGGCCTGGGCCTCCACCCGGATCGCCAACATGCTGGTCCGCGGGATGGACCTCAGTGCCGCCGACCGGATGCTGATCGGCGTCGTGGTCGCCACCGGGCTCACCCGGCACGTCATGTACGGCTTCGAGATGTACCCGCACATCTACCACGCGCTGCCGAGCATGATCAGCTCTCTCCCCAATGATCTCCGCGAGCTCGTCGAGGCCACCGAGTCCCTGGTCGGGTCGGCGCTGACGGTCGGCCGCCGGTGAGCCGCGGGCGCCATCAGCGCCGCCGCGACAACGTCGACCGCTGGGCCGGGACGATGCTGACCGAGCTGCACAGCCGGCCGTCGTCGTCCGGGGGACCTGGCGACATCATCAGCCAGACCCTGGCCAGCAACCGGCTCGGCGTCTCGTCGGTGGTGTTCTTCGGGGTGGCGGGTGCGGCGCCGCTGACCGTGATCATCGGTGCCATCTCGACCATCTACGCGGTGGTCGGCAACACCGCGCTGCCGCTGGTGTACATAGTGGTCGCCGCGATCCTGTCGATCTTCACGGTCGGGTTCGTGGCGATGAGCCGGCATATCGTGAACTCCGGCGCGTTCTACTCCTACATCAGTCATGGGCTGGGCCGGGAGCTGGGCATCGCCGGGGCGCTGGTGGCTCTCGGCGCGTACTCGACGATGCAGGCCGGGCTCTTCGGACTGTTCGGCGTGGTGTCCTCGGACGTGCTCGGCGCGGTCGGGCTGAACGCCTCCTGGGTGGCGTGTGCCCTGGTGGCCTGGGTGTTCGTCGCGATCATGGGCATGCTCTGGGTGGACCTGAGCGGCAAGGTGCTCGGCGTCCTGCTGGTCGCCGAGATCGCCGTGGTCCTGGTCTACGACCTGGTGATGGTGGCCAACCCGGGCGACGGCTCGATCAGCGTCGCCACGCTCAACCCGAACCAGCTGCTGACCCCCGAAGTCGTCGCGATGATGGTGCTGGCGATCGGCGGGTTCACCGGGTTCGAGGCGACGGTGGTGCTCTCCGAGGAGGCGAAGGACCCGAAGAAGACCATCACCCGGGCCACCCACCTCGCGGTGCTGCTGGCCGGCCTGATGTGCGCGCTGTCCGCCTGGGCCATGTCGGTCGGCGCGGGTGCCGGACGGATCGTGGCCGACGCCCGGACCCAGGAGACGAACCTGGTCTTCAGCCTGGTCGGCCCGCACGTACCGGACATCATGATCACGATGGGCTATCTGCTCTTCATGACCAGTATTTTCGCCGCCCTGCTGGCCTTCCACGCGGCGGTCTCCCGCTACCAGTTCGCGCTCGGCCGGGAACGGATCCTGCCCAGCCGCTGGGGTTACACCCACCCGCGGACCGGCGCTCCGGTGGTCGGCTCGATCACCCAGAGCGTGCTGTCGCTCGCGGTGATCCTGGGCTATTGGGCGGCCGGGGCGGACCCGCTGGTCCAGCTGTTCGGCTACCTCACCTCGGTCGGTGGCCTGGGCGTGCTCATCCTGATGTGGGCCACCTCGGCCGCGGTGATCGCGTTCTTCCTGCGGCACCCGCACCGGGAGAACATGTGGCGCAGCAAGGTTGCCCCGATCACCGCGTTCTTCCTGCTCAGCGTGATTCTGTTCGCCACGGTGGTGGGTCTCGGGGACATCCTCGGGCTGGCGGACGACTCCATCTTCAACTGGGCGTTCTCGGCGGGATACGGCGTGCTCGCCCTGCTCGGCATCCTCTGGGCGGCGATCGTGCGCTACTCCCGGCCGGACGTGTACGCGGCCATCGGGCGGGGTGTGGACAACCGGGCGGTTCCGGAGTATCTCGAGCCGCCCCTGCCGCACTCGCACGCGATGGCGTTCCAGAGCCACTATCCGGCGCCGACAAGTAGTAGGGACTGACCCGATGACGTACGCCATCCAGGAACTCGTGATCCGGCACGTGTCGCCGTTCGACACCGAGGAGATCACTGAACTCGTGGCCGAGGCGATGTGGGACGGGCCGGTCGCCCGCTGGCTGAACCCGGACCCGGTGATGCGCCGGCGCACGTCGCCCCGCTACTTCGAGATCTTCGTGGAGTACGCCCTCCAGTACGGGGAGGTGTACAGCACGGCGGACGCCGACGACGGCCGGATGTGCGGAGTGGCGCTGTGGTTCCCGCTGACCGCGATGATCCCGCCGCCGATCGACTACGAGCGCCGGGTCAAGGAGATCACCGACACGGCGTTCGACCGGGTGCAGCAGCTCGACGCGGCGCTCGAGGCGGAGCATCCGCTGGAGCCACACCACTATCTGGCCTTCCTGGCGGTCCGGCCGACCCGGCAGAACGAGGGGATCGGCAGCGCACTGCTCGGCCGTCATCACGCCCGGCTGGACCGGGCCGGGCTCCCGTCCTATCTGGAGGCGAACGATCCGCGTAATCGCGATCTCTACCTCCGGCACGGATACCAGGTCCGGTCCGTCATCCAGCTTCCCGACGGCCCGCCGCTGTGGGCGATGTGGCGGGCGCCTATGGCCTGAAATCCTAAGCGGCGGCCGCCGTCGGGAATTCGTAGATCCAGAACGACTGCTGGTCCATGCACTCGGAACGGATGGGGCCACCGGACAACCGGCGCAGCATCAACCTGACGACCTTGCCGAAATTGCGCTCGTCGTCGTTGAAGCGGCAGTAGTCGATAGCGATCATCCCGTTCCGGTCGTAGGCCGTGCGGTGCATGGCCTCGACCAGTTCCGCGAATGCCCGGGTGTCCCGGGCGTCCGTGCCGACCGCGGTGAAGCCGACATACCAGATCTTGTTCTGGAGATAGAGATCCGGCCATCGGCGCTCGAAGTACTCCGGGGCGATCAGCGGCACAGCAGGAAGATCATTGGTGAAGGTGGACAGCCCGCAGAGCCGGCCACCGTCGTCGAGACACAGGTACTTGTCGATCCTCGAGTCGTTCATGACCTCGTCGAACTCGGACCGGTACATCAGGTGTCGTTGTACGGCCAGTGCCCGCAGGTCCTCGAAGGCGCCTTGGTAGAGATCCCACGCGGCCTTCTGCATCTCATCAGGGATCTGGTCGACGATCTTGACAAGCATGGCTGCTCCCCCACGGGCCCCGTGTAGCCGCCCGTTTCATCGTACTTAAGTTGATCGATGATGGTTGACCAACAGAGTACGTACAGCAATCGTCTCGGGACAATGCGTGCCGAGGAAATTGGTGTGCCACTTTCCAGAAAGGAGGGTGCCTTAGGGAAATCGCGTGCAAGTTGCAAAGTGGCAGGTGACAAGCCGTATCGAACCCGCTCGAGCCCCGAGGAATTGGTTCCGGGAAAGGTTCAGTATTCCGCGAGTCGGCCTTTTTGCGGAATGCACCGAGTACTGGACTCCGTGCGCTGAACGCGGAGGATTCGCCTATCTGCGATATGGCGGGACCGCTTCGAGGACGGGGCGGGAGCGACGCGGCCGGACACCGCGGGCCATCCCGTGCGGCGTATGTCCCCCCGCCCGCCGGATGGTCCGCATCCATGTCCGCCGATTGACATAGTTCAGGCCCAAAACATAATCTGCCGAGGCCACGTCGTTTGAGGAGCGTCATGCCCGGTAGATTTCGCAGCCTGCTCGCCGTACTCATCATGGGTTTGGGTCTGCTGCAGCCCAGCGGCGCGCAGGCCGCGCCGAAGACCGCGACGGCCGCGGTGGCCGCGATGCAGCCCGGCTGGAACCTGGGCAACACGTTTGATGCCACCGGCGCCGACGAGACCTCCTGGGGCAACCCGCGGGTCACCCGGGAACTGCTGGCCGGCGTCCGTGACCAGGGCTTCCGCAGCATCCGGATCCCGGTCACCTGGAGCCAGCACCTCGGCGCCGCACCGGACTTCACCATCGACCCGGCGGCGCTCGCCCGGCTCCAGGAGGTGGTGGGCTGGGCGCTGGACGAGGGTCTCTACGTGATGATCAACGTGCATCACGACTCGTGGCAGTGGATCAACACCATGCCGGTCGCGCACGACGCCGTGCTGGCCGAGTACACCGCGATCTGGACGCAGGTCGCGGCCGCCTTCCGGGACGCCTCACCCCGGCTGATCCTGGAGAGCGTCAACGAGCCGCAGTTCGCCGCCGGCGGTGACGACGCGGCCCTGCTGGCCGAGCTCACCACGGCCTTCCATCGGATCGTCCGCGATTCCGGCGGCCGCAACGCCACCCGTCTGCTGGTGCTGCCCACCCTGCACACCTCGGCCGACCAGGTGTACCTGGACCAGCTCGCCGGCACCGTCACCGCGCTGCACGACCCGTTTCTGATCGCCACCGTGCACTACTACGGCTACTGGCCGTTCAGCGTGAACATCGCCGGCGGCTACCGCTTCGACGCCACCGCGCAGCAGGAGATGCTCGGGACGTTCCAGCGGGTGCGCGACACGTTCGTCGCCCGGGGCATCCCGGTGATCATCGGAGAGTACGGCCTGCTCGGCTTCGACCGCAGCACCGGCACCATCGAGCAGGGCGAGAAACTCAAGTTCTTCGAGCTGTTCGGGCAGCAGGCCCGGGTCAACCAGGTCACCACGATGCTCTGGGACAACGGCCAGCACCTCGACCGCTCCGCGCTGACCTGGCGCGACCCCGCACTGTATGACCAGATTCGGTCGAGTTGGCGCACGCGGTCCGGCACCGCCGAGAGCGA
Source organism: Actinoplanes awajinensis subsp. mycoplanecinus (assembly GCF_001509495.1). Taxonomy (NCBI): domain Bacteria; kingdom Bacillati; phylum Actinomycetota; class Actinomycetes; order Micromonosporales; family Micromonosporaceae; genus Actinoplanes; species Actinoplanes awajinensis. Next base: position 39,750 of record NZ_LLZH01000320.1, read on the forward strand.
CCTGCTGTTCACCGCCCGCTCCGCGCCGATCGCCGACAAGACGATCACGCTGAACCTCAACGGCACCGGCTTCACCGGCCTCTACCAGGGCCGCACCGCGCTGCGGCGCGGCAGCGACTACACCAGGTCCGGCGATCAACTCACGCTCCGCTCCGGGTTGCTGAAGCGACTGCTCAAAGATCGATCGTACGGGGTGAAGAGCACCCTTTCGCTCCGTTTCGACCGGGGTGTGCCGTGGCGCCTCCACGTGCTCAGCTACGACACCCCGACCGTTTCTGACAGCACCGGGACGACGACCGGGTTCACCGTGCCGACCGCTTTCAACGGTGACCGGCTGGCCACGATGACCGCCACGTACGCGGACGGGTCGTACGCCGGCCCGCAGAACTGGACCGCCTACAAGGAGTACGACCGCACCTTCGCGCCGGACTACACCGCCGGCACGATCGCCCTGACCGCGGACTTCTTCGCCGAGGTCACCGACGCCGCCCCGGTCACCCTGACGTTCATCTTCTGGAGCGGCGCCACCGTGACCTACCAGGTGACCCGCGCCGGGAGCACGGTCACCGGCACCGCCTGAGCCCCCAGCCGTGACGTTTCGCCGGGGCCGGCGGAACGCCACGGCTGGGCCCACGCACAGCCTCGCGTGGGGACTTCCGGTGCGAAGCGCACCCCAACTCCCCACGCAGCGCCTGACCCCATCTTGTGTGGGGACTTTCGGTGCGGAGCGCGCCCCAACTCCCCACGCAGCGGGTTAGTGGCGGTGGCGGATGGCTTTGGCCAGGGCGGTGACGACGAGGGTTGCGGTGCCGAGGCCGAGAAGCAGCATGATGGTGCCGACGCCGTACATGCCGGTGCTGTCCTCGGCGGCGGCCTGCGCGGTCCAGACCGCGGTGAACGCCAAGGTCAGAGCGAGCGAGGCGAGCAGGGCGGGCACCCGGGCCAGCAGCGCGCCGACGAAGACCACCAGCAACGTCAGCGCGCAGCCGGCCACCTGCCACGCCTCATACGGACCACTGGCCACCCCGGTCGCCGGGTCCGTCTGGTACTCAGTGTCCCATCCCAGCCAGGCGAACCAGGCGCCCGCGGAGAGCACCGCGACGACGACGGTGCCGATCAGGGCGCGGGCCTTCCCGGTGGAGCTGTTCATGGCCGCAATATAGAGGCTGCGGCCGGCGCTGAGGGCTGCCTCGAGGCCCGCGAGCGCCAGCCGGTGATTTCAGTGGCGGGCGGTCAGGTGAAGCTGAGGGTGGTGACGGTGGTGTCCGGGTCCTCGAAGACGAGGAAGAGGTCGTGGACACCGCTGACCGGGCCGATCGTGGCGGTGGCTCCGGCGGTGGCGGGCAGAGTGGCCAGGACCGGCCCGGAGAGCGGGTCGGACAGGCGCAGGGTGAGCGGGCCACCGCCGCTGCCCAGCACGGACACCTGCTGCAGGCCGCCGTTCAGGTCCACGTCGTGGAAGGCGGCCCAGGCGTCGGCGACCACGCTGCGCAGCGCCTCGCCCGGCTCGTCGGCGACCGCGACGTGGGTCGTTCCGGCGTACGCGTCATTGTCGATCGATCGCAAGCCGGAGCGGGCCGTGCGGGGCGGGATCTCCTCGCCGCGGACGCGGAGCGTCGCGGTCTGGCGCAGGTCGGTGCTGGAGCCGCCCACGGCGATGGTGTGCGCGGCCTTCTCGATCACCCAGCGGGACCGGGTGACGTCCCAGAACGCCAGGTCGGCCACGTTCACCGAGAACGAGACGCGGGTGCGTTCGCCGGGGGCGAGCCGGACCCGCTGGTGGGCGCGCAGCCGGCGCAGGGGCTGCTTGACCCGGGAGCGCTGCTGGCGGGTGTAGAGCTGGACCACCTCGTCGCCGGAGCGGTCGCCGGTGTTGACCACGTCGACGCTGACCGTGACGAGGCCGTCGGCGTCGACCGTGTCCGCGCTGAGCCGCAGGTCGTCGTAGCGGAACCGGGTGTAGCTCAGCCCGTGGCCGAACGGGAAGAGCGGGGTGCCGCGGTAGTAGAGGTAGGTCGCGTCGGTGGCGATGATGTCGTAGTCGAGCAGGTCCGGCAGCTCGCTGTCGTCGGTGTACCAGGTCTGGGTGAGCCGGCCCGCCGGCTCGGCGCCGAGGAGCACGTCGGCCAAGGCCGCGCCGTGTTCCTGGCCCAGGTGCGCGGACCACAGCACGGCCGGCAGGTGGTCCTTGGCCCAACCGATGGCGTACGGATAACTGCTGGTCAACACGAGCACCGTGCGCGGATTGGCGGCCCGCACGGCCCGCAGCAGCGCGTCCTGGGTGCCCGGCAGGTCCAGATCCCGGCGGTCGATCGTCTCGCGCCCGCAGACCATCGGGTGGTTGCCCAGTGCCAGCACCACGAGATCGGCCGACGCGGCCAGCTCGGCCGCCGCCGCCACCCCGTCGATCAGCACGTCGACGGTGAACACGGTGGCGTCCTCGAGCCGCTCGGCGGTGGGGCGGACCACCCCGTCCGGGCCGGCCAGCAGGAATCGCGCGGTCTGCACGTGGCGCAGGGCGGTCCCGTCACCGGCCGGTACGAACGTGAACGTCTCCTTGACCTCCCAGCCGTTCGGGCCGGGCTGGTCGTTCGGCAACCGGTCGCCGTCGAAGCCGACGCACAGCCCGTTGTCCACGGCACGCAGCGAGATCGTTTCCTGTCCCCAGTCGAGGACGTCGAAAAGCGCCGCCGTGGGCGTACCGGAAACGGTTTTGATCTGCAGGAAGCCGCCCTCGGTCGTGAGCGTGCCGCCGGCGCCGCGCAACAGCACCCGGTCCACCCCCTCGTGGAACAGGGTGGTCCCGAGGGCGGTGCGCAGGGATTTCCGGTACGGCGGGGTGCCGCTGTACCAGTCCTCGAAGACCGCGTCGCCGAGTGGCCCGATCACCGCGATCCGGCTCGTCGTGGCCGGGTCCAGGGGCAGGATGCCGTCGTTGCCGAGCAGCACGATCGAGGAGCGGGCGGCCTCCCGGGCGAGGTCCCGGTGCGCCGCGCAGTCGATCACCTCGGGCCCGGTCGCCCGCCACGGGTCCTCGTCGGGGTTGAACTCGCCGAGCCGGATCCGCACCGACAGGATGTGGCGCACCGCGGCGTCCACGTCGGACTCGGTGATCAGCCCGCGGTCCAGTGCCGAGGTGAACCGGGCGATGGTCGGCGCGGGGTCGTCGCCGTCCTCGGTCACGCAGTCGACGCCGGCCCGCAGCGCGGCCGCGAACCCGGCCACGTGGTCGTCCTCCCAGCCCTGGTCACCGGCGATGTTGTGCACGGCCATGGCGTCGCCGACGACCATCAGCTCACCCGACGAGGCCGGCGCCCAGCCGCGCAGCACCTCGTTGATCAGCGGGCTGACGTGCGTGGGCCGCCCGTTGATCAGGTTGTACGAGGCCATCACGGCGACCGCGGCGCCGGACGCGATGGCCAGGCGGAACGCCGGCAGCTCGTACTCGTGCAGCACCCGCGGCGGCAGGGTGCTGGAGGTCAGGCAGCGGTCGGTCTCGTTGTTGTAGGCCAGGAAGTGCTTCAGCGTGGGCGCGGTGCGCAGCCACTGCGGGTGGTCGCCGCGCAGGCCGTTCGCGTACGCCGTGCTCAGCTCCCCGGTCAGCGACGGGTCCTCGGACCAGCCCTCCTCGTTGCGCCCCCAGCGCGGGTCGCGCAGCAGGTTCACCACCGGCGCCCACACGTTGAGCCCGACCTTCGCCGGGTCGGCGTGGTGCATGGCGCGGACCTCGTCGCCGACCGCCGCGCCGACCCGGCGGATCAGGTCCGGGTCCCAGCTGCTGGCCAGGCCGACCACCTGGGGGAAGGTGGTGGCGGTGCCCAGCCAGGCGACGCCGTGCAGGGCCTCGGTGCCGGTCCGGAAGCCGGCCATGTCGAGGGCCGGCACGGGCGCCTGGTGCTGGTGCAGCAGGGCGATCTTCTCCGGCAGGCTGAGCCGGTCGAGCAGGTCGGAGACGCGCGTGGCGAGTTTCTGCCGCGGGTCGCGAAAGACGACGCGAGAGGGGGATTCGGTCATCACAACGTGTTCCTTCGGGGCCGTGCCCGGCTGCCGGAGCGCTTGGCGGGGACTCGTCGAAGCGCTTCGACAGTCGGGCGAAGAAATCCACGCGAGTGGTTTCGCGAATGTTTCGGACGGAGTTCCATGAGGCTTGCACCCTTGTCACGGCTAGGTCAAGGTGCAGCAGGCATGTTTGGTCATCGATCGTTACATCGATGAACTAGTCGACGGGTCGGGGGATCCGTCCGGTGTCGACATGATCAAGATGGGACACCGCGCCGCCCAGAGCGGCCGCATGCAGGCCCAATGTGGACGCTGTCAGGCGCGCGGTGGTGAACCGCTCGGCGCCGGGGATCAGCCACTCGGCCAGCGTCGCGTAGTGGTCGCCGAGCACGATCACTTCCGGGCTGACCAGGTTTGTCAGCACGGCCAGGCCCTGACCCAGGTAGCCGGCGGTGTGCTCGAGGGCCTTCGTCGCGACGGCGTCGCCGGCCCGCGCCCGGATCGCCACCTGCTCGACGGCCGGACCGGGATCGGCAAGCGCCTCGGGATCAAAATCGGGCAGAGCGCGCCGGATCAGCGGCTCGATCCCGGCGTGGTCCTGGAGGGTGGGCGTGCCGGGCGGGCCGAGGGTGAACCGGCCGAGCGGGCCGCCGCGCAGCAGCCGCCCCTCCAGGATCAGCCCGGCTTCCAAGCTGGTCGCACCTGACACGTAAGCCAGGTCGGCGGCCAGGTGCCCGCCGTGCCGGTGCTCGGCGACCGCAGCCAGGGCCGCGTGCTGAGCGACCGTGATGACCAGGTCCTTCTGCCGCAAGGACCCGGCCACCGCGGACCGCAACTCCTCGCTGGGAGGCGAAGCGGCGATGGTCAGGCCCAGCAGGTGCCGGCCCTGCTGACGCACCCGGGACGCGGCGCGCTGGGCCAGCGCGACGATCTCGCTGGTCTCCCGGCGGCCGTCCAGAGCCCGGTGCCAGAGCAGCAGGCGCTCGCCCGAGTAGTCCAGGGCCAGCGCGCTGAGCTGGCCGTCGGCGACCTGGATGCCGATCGACGCGTACGCCGTGCCGTCCAGTGCCAGCACGGTGGCCGGCCGGCCGATCCGGTTGCCGCTCAGGCCGGTCTCGCGCAGCAGCCGGTGCCCGATCAGGTCGCCGGCCAGGCTGGAGACGGTGGCCTTGGTCAGCCCGGTGGTCGCCGCGATCGCGGCCCGGGAACTGGGGCCGTGTGTCCGAAGGTGTCGCAGCACCACCGCGAGGTTCGTGGTGCGCACGTCGGCGAAGTCGGCAGGCTGAGGTTCGGCCCGTGTGGTGGTCACGTCAAGCTCCGCTCTCGCCCGGCCATCTCTGGTGGTCATCTTGCCGCACCACATCGTGGGTGCGCTCCCAACTGTGTCTTGTCGGGTAGCGCCGCGTCAGTTAGCTTGTCTTCGATGCACTTAGTTTAGAGCCTAGACAAACTAATCCCAAGAGGGAATCCAGTCAGATAGGAAGGCAGGTGCGCCGTGGGCGCGTCTACGAGCAGGCGTAATTTCCTGGGCTTGGCCGGCCTCGGCGCAACGTCCCTGGCTTTCGGCTGCAGCAAGAAGCCCGGTTCGACCGGCTCCGCCACCAACGCCGAGCAGGCCGCCGGCGTCGTGCCGACGTTCAAGGAATCCACCCTCGTGCAGCCGGACATCAAGGGCATCCGCCCGATGGCCGACGGCTACACGAAGTACCCGACCAACCTGGTCGACGGGATCACTGAGAAGGCGATCACCAGCGGCAAGCCGGTCACCGCGACCACGCCGTGGTGGGGCCCGGTGCCGCCGAGTTCGAACAAGTTCGTCGAGGCGGTCTCCGCCGACCTGGGCGGGACGATCACGTTCAGCATCCAGGACGGCGTGACGTACGGCGACAAGCTGAACGCGATGCTGGGCGCCCGGGACGTGCCGGAGCTGCTCTGCATCCCGGGCTGGGAGATCAACAAGCTGGCGCGGTTCAACGACGGCGTGCACGTGCTGTTCGAGGACCTGACGCCGTACCTGGCCGGTGACAAGGTGAACGCGTACCCGCTGCTGGCCGGGCTGGACACCGCGGCCTGGAAGGACTCGGTCTGGGGCGGCAAGCTGATGGGCGTCCCGTTCCCGACCGACTCGCCGTACCCGACAGCGCTCTTCGCCCGTCAGGACGTCCTCGACCAGCGTGGCGTCGCCGCACCGACCAGCCTCGACGCGATCTACGAGTTCGGCAAGAAGATGACGAACGAGGCCAAGGGCGAGTGGGCCTTCGGCGACATCTTCCAGGAGGTGCTGCAGATCTGCGGCAACACCGGATCGCAGAACGGCTGGGCCAAGGGCGCCGACGGCAAGGTCTTCCACCGGTACGAGACCCCGGAGTACGCGCGGGCCGTCGAGTTCATGGCGCGGATCTACAAGGAGAAGCTGATCCACCCCGAGCTGGCCAGCACCAAGGGCGGTGACGTGAAGACGCTGTTCAAGGGCGGCAAGATCTTCATGTTCGCGGACGGTGTCGGCGGCTGGAAAGAGGTCCAGCGGGACATCGTCAAGACCGTGCCGGCCTTCAACATGCAGGCCGTGAAGGTCTTCGGCGCGGACGCGGGCAAGCCGCCGGTGCGCTGGGGCGGCACCCCGTCGATCATGTGGACCTTCATCAAGAAGGGCGTCGGCCAGGCCCGGGTCGAGGAGCTGCTGCGCGTGCTCAACTACACCGCGGCGCCGATCGGCACCAAGGAGTACGAGCTGCAGAACTTCGGCCAGGAGGGCGTGCACTTCAAGCGGGACGCCAACGGGGCGCCGGTCACCAACGACCTGTACTCCAAGGAGTTCGCCAACCAGTTCATCTTCCTCGGCGGCCGGCCGCCCGTCGTGCTCGGCGGGCCGGACATCCCGAACTACGCCAAGGACCTGGTGACCTGGGGCAACGACGCCACCCAGTATCTGGAGAAGAACCCCTGGGAAGGCATCAAGGTCGAGGTGCCGACCCAGCAGGCGGCGATCCAGCAGCCCACCGACGACAAGATCACCGACATCCAGCGCGGCCGGCGCCCGGTCAGCGACCTGCCCAAGGTGGTCGACGAGTGGCGCAAGGGCGGCGGCGACGCGGCCCGCGAGTTCTACGCCAAGGTTCTGGCTGACAACGGCCGATGAGTTCCTCGCCGATCGTGGAGGAGGCCGGCGCCGTCACGGCGCCGGCCCCCGCCGTGCACACCGTGAAAACCATGTCCTTCGGCGCGCGCCTGCGCCGGGACTGGCCGCTGATGCTCATGTGCGTCCCGGCGATGCTGCTGCTGGCGGTGTTCCACTACCTGCCGGCGCTCGGCAACGTCATCGCGTTCCAGGACTACAACCCGTTCGCCGGTGACTCGCCGCTGCAGGCGTTCCTGTCCAGCGAGTGGATCGGCTTCGGCAACTTCCAGTACCTGTTCGAGACCACGGCGTTCTGGGACTCGGTCCGCAACACCCTGGCGATCACCGCGTTCCAGCTGGTCTTCTACTTCCCGATCCCGATCCTGCTGGCCATGCTGCTGAACAGCATCCTGTCGCCGCGGCTCCGGTCGTTCGTGCAGAGCGTCGTCTACCTGCCGCACTTCTTCAGCTGGGTGCTCGTCGTCTCGCTGTTCCAGATGATGCTCGGCGGCTCCGGCCTGATCGCGCAGACCCTGCGCGAGGCCGGGATGACCGCACCGGACGTGATGACCAACCCGGACACCTTCATGCTGCTGATCACGTCCCAGGCGATCTGGAAGGACGCCGGCTGGGGCATGATCGTCTTCCTGGCCGCGCTGGCCGCTGTCGACCCGAGCCTCTACGAGGCGGCCGCCGCCGACGGCGCCGGACGATGGCGGCGGATGTGGCACATCACCCTGCCCGGGCTGCGGCCGGTGATCGTACTGCTGCTGATCCTGCGCCTCGGTGACGCGCTCAACGTCGGCTTCGAGCAGTTCTACCTGCAACGCGAGGCGGTCGGGCGGGACGCCGCCGAAGTGCTCGACACGTACGTCTACTACCAGGGCATCGGTGTCCAGCAATGGGGTGTCGGCGCCGCGGCGGGCCTGTTCAAGGCATTGATCGGGCTGCTGCTCATCCTCGGCGCCAACAAGGTGGCCCACAAGCTCGGCGAGCAAGGGATCTACTCGAAGTCATGACTACCGCTGCGGAAACCCTCAAGCCCCGGCGCCCGAGTCTGCGCCCGGTCTGGGAGGAGAAGCCCACCCTCGCCGGTCAGATCGGCAAGGGCGCGATCCTCACCCTCGTCGTCCTGGTCGTGGTGGTGCCGCTCTGGGTCGTGGTGGTCACCAGCCTGTCCTCCGCGGACACCATCAACAACGCGGGTGGTTACGTCTTCCTGCCGCGCGAGTTCAACCCCTCCGCGTACGTGGCGATCTTCTCCGGTGGCCAGGTCACCGACGCGATCCTGGTCAGTACGTTCGTGACGGTGGTCGGCACGGCACTGAGCCTGAGCGTGACGGTGCTCGCGGCGTACGGGCTGTCCCGTACCGGGACGCTGCTGCACCGCCCGATCCTGTTCTACTTCCTGCTCACCTTCCTGATCTATCCCGGCATGATCCCGACGTACCTGGTGGTCACCGGACTGGGGCTGAAGGACAACCTGCTGTCGCTGATCGTGCCGACCGCGGTGAGCGCGTTCAACCTGGTGGTGCTGCGGGCGTTCTTCATGTCGATCCCGTCCGAGCTGCTGGACAGCGCCCGGATTGACGGCGCCGGCGAGTGGCGCATCCTGTTCCGGATCGTGCTGCCGCTGTCCCGCGCGGTGACCGCCGTCGTCGGGTTGTTCTACGCGGTCGGCTACTGGAACTCGTTCTTCAACGCCGTGCTCTACCTCGACCGCAACGACCTGCAGCCGGTGCAGCGGATCCTCCAGCAGTTCATCCTGGCCGGCCAGGCACCGACGAACGTCGGCTCCGGCGCTGTCGTGCACATCCCGGGCCTCGGCTACGTCGCCCCGCCCAACCTCGCGATCAAAATGGCGGTCGTGGTGATCACCCTGATCCCGGCGCTGATCGTCTACCCGTTCGTGCAGCGCCACTTCACCAAGGGCGTGATCGTCGGCGCGGTCAAGGGCTGACGCCCGCACAGACCACCGCCGGGTGGGCCGGATCCCAGCTCCGTCCTACCCGGCGGTTTCACGTCCGCGCCCCGGTCACGGCCCCGGCCCGCTCCCGACCGCCCAGATCCAGCAAACCTTTCCGGTACGACGTGAGCCCACACCGCCCCCGCCCCCGTGCGACGCGGCGCCCACCCGCCGTCCCCGTCTCGCGTCGTCCCCGTCTCGCGCCGCCGTCCGTGTCTCGCGCCGTGCCCGCCCGCCCCGCCGTCCGTGTCTCGCGCTGTGCCCGCCCGTTCCTGTCTCGCGCCGTGCCCGCCCACCCCGCCACGATCGCCGGGGCGCGTCCCGACCTCGGCTGGTGCTCAGGGGTGCCTCAAGGCCATCGAGGCACCCCTGACAGCCAGCCCGGCCCGGTCAGCTGGTGTCCAGGGGTCCCTCGACGCGGTTGAGGCACCCCTCAGGACCAGCCGGTACCGCTCGGCTGGCGCTGACGGTCGTCAAAACGGGCTTGAGGCAGCCGTCAGCACCAGCCGGACCCGCAACGCGTGCTGCCACCGCCCCGGAACGCGGAAATTCGCATGCGCAACGGCGCATCGCGCACCCGCACCGCCCCCGGCAACCGGCATCGGACCACCTGCCGGGAGCGGCCGCCCACCTCTCGGGACGGCCGCGCCCAGTCGCAGGCAACGGGTGGCGCAACGGACCGCGGTGCGGCGGCGGTGCGGTGCGGCGGTGGGCAGTGTGGGGC
>NZ_LLZH01000321.1:0-49177 GCF_001509495.1 Actinoplanes awajinensis subsp. mycoplanecinus
CGCGGCCCCAACATCGACCGCACCACCTACCAAGCCACCACCGAGATCAACGTCCTGATCTTGACAGAAGCCACCCAGCCCTAACTGAACGGCGTTGGATCTAGAACCCGACCTACCGCAGCACCAACAGGTCCAGGGCATCCACCACCGGCCCGGACGGTGTGTGAGCGGCCTCGGCCAGCCGCGCGACCCCGGCCGCGTACGCCTCGTCGCTGATCAGCTGCAGCGGCGTGTGCGCCTCCCGGCGGAGCCCGGCCGCGGCCACCGCCAGCGACGGCGCGGTCACCTGCGCCACGGGTTCGCAGCCCGCGGTGCTGAACCCGGCCGTGGCGAACGCCGCCTCCACCCCGGCGATGCTCGGATAGCGGTCGAGTACCGCGACGGCCTCCGGGAACCAGCGGAACAGGCTGATCGCCTCGTGCCGACCGGCGAACGCCGACCGGATCAGCACCGGCGCGCCCGGCTTCAGCACCCGCCGGATCTCCCGGGCGGCCGCTTCCAGGTCAGCGACGTGATGGATCACGGTGGAGAGCCAGATGCCGTCGAGGCTCGCGTCCGCGACCGGAATGTCCTCGGCGCTGCCGGCCAGCACCGGCTCGACCACCGCGCGCTCGCGCATCGCCGCGGACGGCTCCACCGCCAGGATCTCGGCGTCGGGCCACCAGGTGCGGAACGCCCGCGCCCAGCTCCCGGTGCCACATCCGAGGTCGAGCAGGCGCATCCCGGGCCGGGGCTCGAGATACCGGCCGATCGCCGCCCGCCAGACAGCCAGGTCGTCGTCGCGCAGGTGCCGGGTCTGCGCGAACGCCGCGGCGTCCGCACTGTCATAAGCGATCAGAGCCATCCCTCGATCAAACCGGCGCACCGCCCACCGGGCAAGAGACGGCGCACAGATAGGGGCGGGCGAGGGTGAGGGCGACCGTGGTCAGGATGATGCCGATGTAGACCGGGGCCACGTGCACGAAGCTCGTGTAGTGGATCAGGACGTGCACGACCACGGCCGGGCCGAAACCCGCGGCCGCGGACAGGGCTAGCGTCCACCACACCCAGGACTCGCCGCGGCGCCAGCCCCACGCGCTGAGCAGGGTCACGCCGAGCGCGGCGGCCATCAGCGCACCGCCGAAACCGGCCCGGTCATGGGCGATGAACCCCAGCAGCCGGGCGTTCGCGGCCTCCAGGTGGGCGGCGTCGGTGCCCAGGAACGTCAGGTCGGTGGGGACGAACACCGTGCTGAGCCCGACCACCGAGACGGTCGCGCCACCGGCCAGCAGCCCCAGACCAGTGATGATCATGAGGAGCTGGCCGACCAGGGCGCGCTGCCGGAGACGTTCCGGGCCGTCCGGCAGCACGCGCCAGCGCGGCGGTGCCGGGCGCCGCCAGACCGCGATCAGGTACATCGGGAACAGCAGCACGGTCACCGCGGCGTGCAGCGGCTCGACGAAGCCGGAGCCGAGGAAGTACAGCACGGTGGGGAAGCCGACCGCGCCCGAGACGAGGTAGACGGTGCGGGCCCACGCCCAGCCCTGCCGGATGCCACCCCAGGCCAGGCCGGTGTAGAGCACCCCGATCGCGATCATGGTGCCGGCCATCGTGATCCGGTCGTGCTGCAGGAAGTGCACCAGGTGGTGGTTGACCGCGTGCAGCTGTTCGCGGTTCATCCGCAGGTAGTCGTTGTCGTACCAGAGCAGCACCGGCCCGAGGGTGATCACCGCGGCGCCCAGCCCGCCGCCGATCATGCCGAGCCCGACCAGCACGCCCCACCACCACGCCGGCCAGCGCCGCGGGTCGAGCGGAACGTCGCGCAGCCCGGGTGGGCGCTCGACCGGTGTCACCGCCTCGATGACCCGCTGGAACCAGCCGGGTCCGGCGTCGAGGAGCACCCCGGGCGTCGCCAGCACCGTCACGGCCGGGTCGGCGAGGGCCGCCACCGCCGACGCGACGGCAGGGTCGCTGAGGCGGATCAGGTCGCTGTCCTCACCGACAAAAACCCTTTCGACGTACGGCGTGAGCTGCGCCGCCACGTCCTCGCTGGTGGCGCGCACGATGACCACGCAGCGCCGGCCGGCCACCGCCTCGCGAACCGCGGCCACGTCGCCGGCGCCGACCGGTCCCACCTCGATCACGTCGGCGCCCTGGACCGGCAGCGCCCGGATCGCGTCCCGGGCCACCTCCACCGGCACCACCGCGCCGAGCCGCCCCGCGACACCGGCCGGGGCACGGGGGTGCGCGAACAGCGTGGCGACCAGGCGGGCGCCGCCCGGGCGGGAGGTCAGTGCGCCCAGCGCCCGCAGCGCGAGGAGTTGCGAGCGTCGCCGGCCCAGCACGGCGGCCGCCACCGGCCGCAGAGGGTGGTAGGTCCAGTCCGGCACCCGGTCATGATCACATACGCCAGCCGAGGATCGGGGCCATCGACCGCAGGGTCACGGCCGCCGGGGTGAGCCGGGCCGCGACGTCGCGGGCGAACACCGCCGGTGGCCAGGCCAGCTGACCGATCGTGCCCAGCCGGGACGCACGCCGCACCACGGCCTGGGTCCGCGGCCGCCGCACCCGGTCGTAGGCGGCCAGCGCCGACGGCACGTCGCCGTCGCGGTCCAGGCACGCCGCCAGGGTCACCGCGTCCTCCAGTGCCTGGCAGGCGCCCTGGCCGAGGCTGGGTGTCATCGCGTGCGCCGCGTCGCCGAGCAGCACGGTCCGGCCGGTGACGAACGACGGCAGGGGCGGCAGCTCGTACACATCATGGCGAAGCACCGACTCCGGTGACGTGGCCGCCAACAGTGCGGGGATCGGATCCGGCCATCGGCCGAAGCGGCGGCGCAGCTCGGCATACTCGCCGTCGGCGCTCGTCCGGCCCGCGCCGACCGTGCCGGTGGCGAAGCAGTAGACCCGGCCGGCCGCCATCGCGGTGAACCCGAACCGCTCCCCCGGGCCCCAGGTGACCGCGCCGTCGGCGAGCGGCGGCACCGGGTTCGTGATCATCCGCCAGGCGGTGTGCCCGGCGTAGCGCGGTATGATCCCGGGCCACCGGCCGGCCCGGATCGTGCTGTTCAGCCCGTCCGCGCCGACCACCAGATCGGCCTCCGGAGGCTCGGTCACCGCCACGCCGGCGCGCAGCACGCCGGCGGGCAGTGCGGCTAGCAGGATCCGGATCAGGTCGACCCGGTGCACCACGACCAGCGGCGACCCGAACCGGCGCTCGATCTGCGCGGAACTCGACCGCGACAGCCACCGCCCGGTCCGGCTGCGCACCCCGCCGCGGGCCTCGACCACACCCTGGGCCATCACCTGCTCGCGCAGCCCGAGCAGTTCGAGCGCCCGCAGACCGTTCGGCCACAGCGACAGGCCCGCGCCGACCTCGGTGAAGGCGGGCGCGCGCTCCAGCACGGTGACGTCCCAGCCGATCCGGCGCAACCCGACCGCGGCCGCCAGACCACCGATGCCGCCGCCCACGATCACCGCTGTCCGCGCCATTCCCCCAGCCTAGGGGCCGGGCAAACCCGGTGAACCGCCGTCCCGGTCGGGGCCGGGACCGTCGGCGCCGCGGCCGGGTGGTCCCGGTGTGGCACGCTCGCCGCCATCGCCGCCGTGAGCAGAGGCGGCGACAGAACGGGGAGGCGGGGTCGAGTGACGTTCTCAGCGTCGGTTCAAGGGCGGGCCGGAACGGTGAGCGGATGACGATCACCCTCGACCGGCCCGGTGGCGCCACCGTCCGCGCCGTGACGGCGAACCGGAGCGCCCGGCGGTGGCTGCCGATCGCCGGGCCGGGGGTGGCCATGCTGGTGATCGGGCTGATCCGGCCGACCCGGACCGTCCTGAGCTGGGACGAGATCGCCACCGCCGACGTGGCGCACCGCTCGGTGGGGCAGATCTGGCAGCTGATCCACCACCTCGACGCGGTGTTCGGGGCGTACTACCTGTCGATGCACGTCTGGATCCAGCTGTGCGGTGACTCGGTGCTGAGCCTGCGGCTGCCGTCGATCCTGGCGATGGCGGGGGCGGCCGCGCTGACCGGGGCGCTCGGCGCGCGCCTGTTCGGCCCGGCGGCGGGCACCCTGGCCGGCGGGTTGTTGTGCCTGGTGCCGAACATCTCCCGGTACGCGGCCGAGGCCCGCCCGTACGCGATAGCCTGCCTTTTTTCGATCTTGGCGCTGCTGTTGCTCCATCGCGCGGTGGAGCGGCCCGGGGTCGGCCGGTGGACGGCCTATGCCGCGGCGATCGCGGTGCTGGGGCTGTTCAGCCTGGTGGCGCTGTCGGCGCTGGCCGGGCACGCCGCGGTGCTGCTGGTCCGGTACCGGGGCGAGTGGCGGCGCTGGCTGCCGTGGTGCGCCGCGGTGCTGGCCACGGTCGTGGTGGTCGCGCCGCTGATCTGGTGGGGTCTGCAGCAGCGGGACACCCAGCTGCACTGGATGCCGCCGATGACGCTGGGCGCCGTCTATTCGTTCCCGGGGCTGCTGGCCGGCTCGCCCGAGGTGGCCTGGCTGCTGCTCGGGCTGTTCGGGCTGGCCCTGATCCGGCCGTCCAGGCCGGTCGTCGAGATGGCGGCGGTCGCGCTGCTGCCGGCGGCGCTGATCTGCGCGGCCGCGTTCGCCGGCGTCTCGTTCTGGGTGAACCGGTACCTGCTGTTCATCCTGCTGCCGGCGGCCATCATCGCGGCGGCGGGGCTGTACCGGAGCCGTCGCGGCAGCCTGCTGGCCCTGACGGTCCTCGCCATGGCCGCGGTGCCGGGGCAGCTCGCGGTCCGGCGACCGACGATCAAGAACGGCAGCGACTACCGCACGCTGGCCGCCGTGATCGAACGCGGACAGCAGCCCGGCGACGCCATCGTGTTCCAGCGCGGCCGCACGATGCGCGCCGGGCTCGACTACTACCTGCGCGCCGACCGCGGCCGCCCGCAGGACGTCCTGCTGCGCCGGAGCGCGGCGCAGACCGCGACCCTCACCGCCGCCGAGCACACCGACCCGGTCACCCGGCTCGCCGGCACCGACCGGATCTGGCTGGTCGCCAACGGCCGCTTCGCCGATCCGGTCGCCACCCGGCCCGACCTGCGGCGGCTGCTGCACGACCGGTTCCGGCGCGCCGGACTGTGGACGGTGAAGAACGGCACGATGGCGCTCTACCTGCGCACCACCCCGTGATCCGGCATTCGCGGTCATTCACGGATACCGGTGTGCCGATATCCTGGCCGCGGAGGTCAGGATGGTCACGAAGGACAGGCGGCGGCCCGGAGCGCTCGAGGCGGCCGTGATGGCCGCGCTGTGGTCGGCGGACGCGCCGATGACGGCCGCCCAGGTGCAGCAGGAGGTCGGGGACGACCTCGCGTACAACACCGTGCAGACGATCCTGATCCGGCTGCACGAGAAGGGCCAGGCGCAGCGGCGCCGGGCCGGGCGCGGCCACGAGTACTGGCCGGCCGAGGACGCCGCGACGGCCGCCGCGGCGCAGATGCGGGCGGCGCTGCCGGCCGGCACCGATCGGCACGCCACGCTGCAGCAGTTCGCCGCCGGGCTGGACGCGTCCGACGCCGCGGTCCTGCGGGCGCTGCTCGCCGAAGCCGGCCGCTCGGCATGACGTTCGCCGTCTGACAACCGCCGCGAAACGGGCCCCAATACCCGGAACCGGGTGAGTCTCGGCACCCGGCACTGCATCCTGACGACAGGTGACGGAGCAGGCGGGAAGGGACGACATGAGCCGGACACGTTCGTGGGTAGCGGATGTCTCGGTCCAGGTGAAGGTGCTGGCCCCGGTCGTGCTGGCGGCGATCGGCATCGCCGTGGTCGCCTGGTCCGGGCTGGCCGCGCTCTCCGCCGAGGGCAAACGCACCCAGGTGATGTACGACCAGGTCGCCCGGCCGCTCAACGACCTGGTCACGTTGCGCGACATGCAGGGTGACTCCCGGGTGGAGATCCGCGATGTGCTGATCCTGCCGCCGGGACAGGCCCAGGAAGCCGTCATCACCAAGATGACCGAAACCGATGCGGACGCCGACGCCGCGATCACCGCATACGTCAGCGACCACGGCACCCTGGACGCCGCCCGGACCGCCCTGATCACCCAGGCGCAAGCGGGCCTGAGTCAGTGGCGCGAGGTCCGCGACAAGCAGTTCGTGCCGCTCGCCCGCGCCGGGAACACCGCCCGCGGCCAGGCGCTGATCGCCTCGGGCGGCGCGCTGGACGCCGCGAACAAGCAGTTCGGCGCGGCGCTGGACGAGCTCGCCGCGTCCGAGGGCACCGCCGGCGAACAGACCAAGGTCACCGCGGCGGCGGAGCAGAGCCGGCAGCGCACCATCATGGTGATCATCTCGCTGCTGGTGATCGTGGTCGCCCTGGTGATCGGTGTGCTCGTCGCCCGGGTGGTCGTCGGGCCGCTGCTGCGGGTCCGCGGAGTGCTCAGCGACCTGGCCGCCGGCGATCTCACCGGTGACCCCGGTGTCTCCGGCCGGGACGAGCTGGGCCAGATGGGGGCGGCGCTGGTCGCCGCGAACACCGCACTGCGGCACACGGTCGGCACCATCGTCGAGTCGGCGGACACCCTGGGCGGCGCCGCCGATCACCTCGCCACCAGCAGCGACCAGATCTCGCATCGGGTCAGCGACCTGGCCACCCAGTTCAGCACGGTGTCCGGCGACGCCGACAGCGCCTCGCACAGCATCAGCACGGTCACCGCGGGCGCCAGCGAGATGACCGCCGCGATCAGCGAGATCGCCCGCAGCGCCGGCCAGGCCGCGGCGGTGGCCAGCGACGCCGTCGACATCGTCACCGGCACCACGGCCACGATCGAGCAGCTGGGCCGCAGCTCCGCCGACATCGAGCAGGTCCTGAAGACGATCACGATGATCGCCGAGCAGACCAACCTGCTGGCGCTGAACGCGACGATCGAGGCGGCCCGGGCCGGCGAGCTGGGCAAGGGCTTCGCCGTGGTCGCCGGGGAGGTCAAGGACCTCGCCCAGCAGACCGCGGCGGCCACCGACGACATCGCCCGCCGGATCGGCGCGATCCAGTCCACCAGCTCCGAGGCGGCTGCCGCGATCGGCCGGATCGGCGAAGTGATCAACGAGATCAACGACTACCAGGGAGCGATCGCCGCAGCCGTCGAGGAGCAGACCGCGACGACCGGCGAGATGGGGCGCAGCGTGGCCGAGGCCGCCGAGGCGAGCGCCCGGATCGCCGCCACGATCACCGGCGTGGCCGGCAGCGCCCGGCAGGCGGAGGCCGAGGTGGTGCAGTCGCAGGGCCAGATCGCCACGGTCGCCCGGATGTCCAGCGACCTGCGGGAACTGGTCCGAGGCTTCCGATACTGACGACCGGCGCGATGGCCCGCTCGGGCTCGCGGTGTTCTCCCTGGCCTGGACCGGTGAGGCGGTCTACGACCCGGGCGAGCTGATCAAGCCGCGCTGATCCGCAGGGCCGAGCGTCCGGCGGACCACCAGGCCCACGGTCAGCACCATGGCCACGGTGAACAGCCAGGCGCCGGCCACGTCGGTGGGCCAGTGCACGACCAGCGCCACCCGGCTCACCCCGACCGCGACCGCCCACGCCCCGGCGAGCACCGCCAGCAGGACCCGGCCCCGGCGGCGCAGCAGCGGCCAGCAGACCAGCACCAGGACCAGTGCCGCCGTGGCCGAGGTGGTGCTGTGCCCGGACGGGAACGAGTAGTTCGCGGCCGGGGCCAGCTGGTCGACCGGGCGCGGGCGGGCGACCAGCGCCAGCACCGCGAGCCGGGCCAGCGGGACCACGGTCAGCGCGGCGGCGGCGAACACCGCCTGCCGCCACCGGCCGGTAGCCAACAGGATCAAGCAACCGAGCGCGCCGAGCGGGGCGACCACCACGGTGCTGCCGGTCGCCGTCACCGCCAGCATGACCGAACGCCAGAGCGGGTGGGCCAGCGCCACGGCGTGCGCGTGCGCACTGACGACGGTGTCGAAACTGATCAGCGGGCCGGCCCGTCCGGCCACCGCCATGGCCAGCAGCACGAACGCGGCTGCCGACAGGCCGACCACGGTCGAGGCGAAGGCCAGGTGGTCGCGTGTCTGCACCGTCATCCCCCGACCCTATCCCCTACAATTTGTAGGTGCCCGGCTCCCGGAGTCACTGCGGCCCTACCGGGAGCCGGGACCCGCATGCCCGACCCGGGACTCACTGCAGCCCCACCGGGAGCCGCATCCGCATGGCGGCACCCTCGGCAAGGTCGTCGATGGTGAGCGTGCCCTGGTGGGCGGTGATGATCTCGCGGGCGATCGCCAGCCCGAGCCCGGCGCCGCCGCCCTCGCGGGAGCGGCTGTCGTCGAGCCGGACGAACCGGTCGAAGATCCGTTCCCGGTCGGCGGCCGGGATCGCCGGGCCGTCGTTGCCGACCACGATCTCGCCGTGCCCGTCCCGGGCCCCGACGCCGATGGTGACCCGCTCGCGGGCGTGCCGGACGGTGTTGTCGACCAGGTTGCGCAGCACCCGGGTGAGCTGGTCGGGGTCGCCGACCACCCGCACCGGCGAGACGCCGCCCTCGATCCGCAGCGCGGGGTGTTCCACGCCGACCCGTTCCCGCTCGGCGAAAACCAGGTCGTCCAGGTCGACGTCCTCGTGGCGCGGCGGCGCCGGCTGGTCGTCCACCCGGGCAAGCAGCAGCAGGTCCTCGACCAGCCGCGACATCCGCGCACTCTCGGCCCGGATCCGCTCGATGCTGCGAGCCGACCGCTCGTCTGCGTCGTCCCGCTCCGCGCGCGCCACACCACTCTCGTCCTCAGCCGCGCCCGCCGGGCCCCGGACCCCGCCCGCCGCTTCCCCGGCCGCACCTGACCGATTCCGGACCGCGCCCGTCTCTTCCCCTGCGGCGCTTGCCCGATTCCGGACCGCGCCCACCTCTTCCCCGACCGCTTCTCCGGCCGCGCCTGACCGGTTCCGGGCCCCGCCCGCCTCTTCCTCGACCGCGGGCGGTCGCTTGCGGACCGCGCCGGCCAGCAGGTCGGCGTTGGCGCGGATCGTGGTGAGCGGGCTGCGCAGCTCGTGGCTGGCATCCGAGACGAACCGGCGCTGGGCCGCGGCGGACGTCTCGATCCGGTCGAGCATGGTGTTCATCGTGGTGGCGAGCGCGGCGATCTCGTCGTCGGCGGCGGGCAGCGGCAGCCGGGCGTGCAGGTTCGTCGCGGTGATCGTCGCGGCCTGCCGGCGCATCGCCTCGACCGGGCGCAGCGTGCGCCCGACGAACAGGAACGTCGCGACACCGACCACCACGGCCAGCACCGGCAGGCCCAGCAGCATGGCGGTCAGGATCGCCTCGGTGCTGTCGGCGACCGCGTCCATCGACTCGGCGACCAGCACGACCCGCTGGCCGGACGGGCTGTCGACCCCGATCGCCAGGATCCGCCACGGCTCCCCCTCGCCCAGGCGCAGATCCTTCGTCTCGGTCAGCCGGCGGCCGACCGCCGGGCGCAGCGTGGACATCGCCGCAGCGCCCTCGATCGCGGCGGACGCGCCGACCACCTCACCGCCGGTCGTCACGACCTGGGCCAGGCTGCGACCGGCGCGCGAGGTCCGCAGCGCCACCTCGAGGGCGCCGGTGTTGCCCGAGGTGAGCGCGGTGGTCACCTGGGCGGCCCGGTCGTTCGCCGCGGTGGTGACGTTGTCGAGCAGGATGCCCCGTGCGGTGACCAGCAGGATCGCGCCGACCCCGAGGGACGCGACGATGACGACGATGCCGGCCGCGATGGCCGACCGCATCCGCACACCGAGCCGCCGCCGTAACAATTGGAGCATGTCGGTCACGCTATCGGCGGCTTGCTGAAGGCGCCCTGAAAGAGGTCTTCAGCGGTTTTTCAGCGACCGGCGGGCAGCCTGCCGGGTCGGTCACGCGGAGAGGCGGTCGGATGCGGGTGCTGGTGGTGGAGGACGAGGTGGCCATGGCGGAGACGATCCGGGACGGGCTCACCCAGGAAGGGTTCACGGTCGACCTGGTCCACGACGGGGCCGAGGGGCTGTGGACGGCCACCGAGCACCCGCACGGCGCCTACGACGCGATCCTGCTCGACATCATGCTGCCCGGACTTAACGGCTATGAGGTGTGCCGCCAGCTGCGCACCCGTGAGGTGTGGACGCCGATCCTGATGCTGACCGCCAAGGACGGCGACTACGACCAGGCCGACGCGTTCGACCTGGGCGCGGACGACTACCTGATCAAGCCGTTCTCGTTCGTGGTGTTGATCGCCCGGCTGCGGGCGCTGATCCGGCGGGGCGCGCCGGAACGCCCCGCCGTGCTGCGCGCCGGTGACCTGAGCCTGAATCCGGCCGAGCGCCGGGTGCTGCGCGGGGACCAGCCGATCGCGGTGACCCCGCGCGAGTTCGCCCTGCTGGAGTTCCTGATGCGGCACCGGGGCCAGGCGATGACCAAGACCGCGATCATCGAGAACGTCTGGGACGCGCATTTCGACGGCGACCCGAACATCGTCGAGGTCTACGTCGGCTACCTGCGCAAGAAGATCGACCACCCGTTCGGTCGCACCGCGATCGAGACGGTCCGCGGCTCCGGTTACCGCCTGGCCGAGGAGGGCTGAACCCGGCGCGCACGCAGCACCTCGACGGCGACCGGGATCAGTGACGCCCGCCCTACGGGGTGGCCAGCACCGCCGCCCTGCTCGGCGCCCGCCGGCTCGGCCTGACCCCGGTGCTCTGGACCGCGTGGGGCCGGGACTGGACCGCGTCGGCCACCCCCGACTCGGTGTTCCGCGCGGTGCGACGCGGGCTGTCCGGCGGCGGCACGATCCTGCTGCACGACAGCGACCACAGCGCCGCACCGGGCGCCTTCGAGTCGATGCTCGGCGCCCTGCCCGCGATCCTGGTCCGCTGCCGGGCCCGGGGCTTCGCGGTCGGCCCGCTGCACGAGCACGGACTTGACATTTACCTACAGTCTGTAGGAGTTTGACGGCAGTCAGGTAAGGCTGGCTAACTGCTTGGAGACACCCGTGGGCGGCGCGTTCTTCGCCAGCTACCTCATCGGCCTGCGCGACGGCTTGGAGGCCGCGCTGGTCGTCTCGATCCTGGTCACGCTACTGGCCCGCTCCCAGCGCCGGGACGGCCTGCTCCCGCTCTGGGCCGGGGTCGTGCTCGCCCTGCTCTGCGCTGCGGCGCTCGGCGCGATCCTCACGTACGTGGCCACCTCGGTGCTCTCCGGCGTGCGGCTGGAGCTGTTCGAGGCGATCACCTCGCTGGTCGCGGTCGCCATGGTCACCTGGATGATCTTCTGGATGCGCAGCAGCGCCCGCACCATCAAGTCCGAGTTGACCGGCAAGCTCACCGAGGCGCTCGGGCTGGGCCGGTTCGCCGTCGCGGCGCTCGCGTTCGTCGCGGTGATCCGGGAGAGCGTCGAGATGGTGCTGCTGGTCTTCTCGGCCGCGCAGGCCGCCAGCGAGACCGTCGCCCCGCTGCTGGGCATGCTGGCCGGCGTCGTCTCCGCGGTGCTGCTGGGCGTTCTGATGTACGCGGCGGTGGCCCGGGTCAACCTCGGCCGCCTGTTCACCGGCACCGGCGTGCTGCTGGTGCTGGTCGCCGCCGGGATCGCGAAATACGCCGTGCACGGGTTCCAGGTCGCCGGCCTGCTGCCGGGCTCGACGGCGGTCGCCTACGACTGGTCGGCCACGATCGCGCCGACCTCCTGGTACGGGACGGTGCTCGCCGCCACGATCAACGTGACCTCGTCGGCCACGGTGCTGGAGATCGCGGCGTGGCTGACGTACGCCATCTTGATCTTGGTCTTGTTTTTGCGGCCGGCGGCGAAGCGGGCCGTGACGCCCGCCTGAATCCGGCCCCCGATCGGTCCGGGGGTCAGCGCAAAGAAAGCCGGCCTCAGCGCGGGGAGAGCGGACTTCAGCGCGGGGAAAAGCCAGCTTCAGCGCGGGGACAGGCGGCCGACCAGGCTGCCCGCGACCAGCTCGAGGGTGACCGCGGCCGCGATCGCCTCGGCGGCCAGCAGCCCGACCAGCACCAGCAGCTGGGTCGCCCCGGCCTGCACCGCGGACCCGCCGCCGATCAGGATCCCGGCGATCGGCAGCACCGCCACCTCGCTGCGCGGCACCGTGCCGGAAGCGACGATCACCAGCCAGCCGAGGCGCAGCGTGCTGACCCGGCGGGCCGAGGTGACCGCCGCGACCAGCACCATCAGCACGATGAATCCGGCGGTCGACCACCACGACCGCAGCACCGCGGCGATCAGCAGCGAGACCAGGCCGAGCTGCACGACGGCCCGCGCCGTGGCGGTGACCACGGCACGGCTCACCCCGAGCCGACCGGCGATCGCCGCCGCGACCGCGATCAGCGTGAGGGCCGCGAGGACCACGCCGAGCACAGGTCCTGTCGAGATCGTCGGCTGGTTCATCCGGGCACTGTGTCAGATCTCCGCGGTGGCCCGGCCGCCGGTCGCACCCGGCCGCCTCGGTGGCGCGGTCGCCGGTCGCACCCGGCCGCAGATCACCACCAGACCGACGGCGAGCAGTCCGAGCGCGGCGCCGGCCGCGATGTCACCCGGGTAGTGCAGGCCTGCCCAGACCCGGGCCAGCCCGATCATCGCGGCCGCCACGGCCAGCACGACACCCCACCGGCGGCCGAGGAAGACGAAGACGCCGCACGCGATCGTGAACGCGGCGGTCGCGTGGTCGCTCGGCAACGACACCCCCGGATCGTGGGCGAGCAGCTGGTGGACCTGGTGGCTCTGGAACGGACGGACCTGCCCGCTCAGGTGCGACATCCCGATCGCGCCGAGGAACGCCAGCACCAGCGCCGCGCCGAGCTCGACCACCGGGCGGATCCGCCGCTGCCACAGCGCCCGGGCGGCGAGCACTCCGGCGATCACGAAGACCGGGTAGATCAGCCAGGTCGCCACGAACTCCATCACGTCGTCGAGACCGTCGGAGCGTCCCGCCCGACCATTGACCAGTTCGAACAGCCAGTAGTTCATCGTCGCAGGCTGCCCGCCGCCCGCTGTGGAGCGGCTGAAGCGCCGGGTGCGCTCGTTCAGCGATATCTCAGGGAGGCCAGTCGCCGCGGGTTACGGGAGTCTGCCCAGGCGCTCGATTGTGAGCGGTACAGCCTCGCTGAGGTACAGCGCCTGCGCCGTGTCCTCCTCGTCCCGGTCGTCGAAGACCTCGGCGACGGCCAGCACCGCGAACGGCCGCGGAAGCCAGCCGATGTCCTCAGGTGCCGGGTACCGGGTGAACGACGTCACGACGACCTCGATCGCGGGGATCGACAGTTCGCAGGAGTCACCCGTCTGCAACTGAGCCGGCGGAGGATCCAGACGCCAGACCCGATCGAAGTCGTAATCCTCCGGGTCCCGGCGGAAGGCAGTCGTTCCATCCCAGCGGTACCGGGACGCGGGATCCGGTTGCCGCCAGGGACAACGCACGTAAACGTAGAACTGGTCCGCACTCGCCACTTCGACGCGACGCGGCTCGCACGAGACGAGCAAGTGATCGCCTGGCTCGAACTCCGCACCGTCCACGACGTTGATCTCCTCGCCCTGAGTTGAGTCGCAGGATCGTACCCAGTCGCACTTCCCCGTCTGAACCCCGCTGCTCGCGCCGGCAGGTTCCTGCCGAGCGGCGAGCCCGGACTCTCGGTCTGATGAATACTGGCCCGCATGCCGATCACGTCGCGCTGGGGTGTCACGCCCCGGCAGAGCATCGCGGCGGAGTGCGTCCGCAATGGGCCCGCAGCCGTGGTCAAGGCCTGCCTTCGCCTGATCGCAGACGGCGAGGGCGACCCCGGGATGATCCTGGTGCTGGGCGGACCGGCCGGGCGGCACTTCATCGGCGGGCCGCCCCGCGATGACCGTTACTGGCTGCGGGTCTGGGGTCTGCGCGGCCTGCTGTGGAACTGGGACGACCGCGCCGTGCCCGCGGTCCGGACCGCGCTGGCCGACGAGGCGTGGCGGGTTCGCGAGATGGCCGCCAAGGTCGCCGCGCGGCACCTGGTCGGTGACGCCCTGCCGGAGCTGGCCGGGCTCGCCGCCGACCCGACGCCCCGGGTCCGAGCCGCCGCCGCCCGCGCCACCCGGCTGCTCACCGAGGCGAGCGCCTAAAGATCGGGAAGTGTCTCGCCGGGTCGCGGCGCCCGCCGGTGGTCCAGCCAGAATCCGTACCCGCGGAGATCCGCCTCGAGCCCGTCGGCCAGATACCGCCCGTAGTCCCGCAGGCCCGCCGCGTTGTCGCGCTCGTCGGCCCGTTCACTGACCGACCAGGCCTGCTGAAGTCCGTCGATCCAGGCCGCCAGCCGGTCCCGGTCCGCCCACCATTTTCGTACGAGGTCAAGCGTCCAATGCGCGTCCCCGTCCACCGCATACGACGAGTAAGGATCGTTCCACGCGGCGGACAGCACGAGCCGGACCTCGTCGGCGTCCCGCGGCTGCCGGAAGACGATCTCGCTACCGTGCAGACCGCGATGGCCGGCCACGGCACCGCGGCGATCCGCGACCTCGGCGCCAGGATGACAAAAGAGCAATTCATTCGGTACGGCGGGATGGTGCAGGCCCTGCCCGACCGGGTGCTCGACCGGATGACCACCGCCGACCTGCGCAAGCACTACCCGGCCGGTACGCGGTAAGGTGCGACTGCCTGTCGCCTCCGAAGGGAAGCGCACCCGTGCAGATCTCGGATTTCGCGCCGCTGATCGTGGTGCGGGACGTCGCGCAGAGCGTCGGTTTCTACCGCCGCCTGGGTTTCCACCCCACGGTCCAGTGGCCCACGTACGCAAAGCTCACCGCAGGTGCAAAGGTCTTGCATCTCGCGTCCCCGGGCGATCCGCCGCCGGACCGCCCCGATCTCGCGCTGCGGGCTCCGGAGGGCACCTCCCCCACCGTCACCGCCGCCCTGGTCCTGCAGGTCGAGGACTGCCGCCGGGCGTGCGCCGACCTGGTGGCCGCGGGCATCGCCCTGCTCACCACCCCGGCCGCGCCGGCCTGGGGCGGCGAGGTGCGCGCCTTCGTCCGCGACCCCGACGGTCACCTCATCGAGATCAACGAGGTCACGTCACCGACGTGACGATGCGGCCGTCCTGGGTCTTGGCCGTGCAGGTGTAGCGGTTCGTCTGCAGGTGCGGGCCGAACACGCCGGCGGTCAGCGTCCACTCCACGTCGCCGCTGACCACCACGGCGGCGCCCGCCGGGTGGGAGTCCCACACGTTCACGTCGTCCATCGACGCCTGGAAGAAGTCCGGCTGCGCGCTGTCCGGGGCGAACGCGGCGCGAACCGCCTCCTGGCACGCGCGTTCGGCGGCCAGCAGCGCGGGGGCCGGTCCGGCGGCCCGGCTGACGCCGCTGCCGATGGTCAGATATCCGCAGGCCACCGACCCGAACGCGGCCACGATCGCGACACCGGTGGCCAGCCCGACGGCGAGCCGGGACGGTGGCGCGGCATGCCGCGCCCGGCGCTGGGGCGGCGCCTTGTGCCTGACGATCGCGGTGCGTTCATAGGTCTGTACTGCCACACTCAGCCATCGGCGTTCCCGGCCCGCACCTGAGGCGCCGAGGGTCAGGCCGCGTCCCGTTCCCGGCGGCGTCCGACCAGCTCACGCAGCCATTTCCGGGTGGATGCGGCGACCACGTCCTCATATTCGGCGAGCGCGTACGGCGCCGAGACCACCGCCCGGTGCCGGCGGCGGGGCAGCTGGGCGTCCAGCGCGGTCAGGCACTGCTCGACGACCGCCTCGAACGTCGGCCGGTCGGTCGCCGCCATCGCCAGCAGCACCCGGTCGAGGATCTCGGCGCCGCTGAGCTCGTCCGGCACGTCGAGGATCCAGGCCCGCTGCCGCAACTGGCCCGCCTCGGTCAGCGCGCACGTGCGCGGCGACTTGCGGGCGGCGCCCTTGCGCAACTCGACGTAGCCGAGCTTCTCCTGACGGCTCAGCGCCGCCATCACCCGGGTCACGTCCACGGCCCGCTCGGCCCCGAACGTGGTGGCATGCCGTTGCTGCAGCTCATACGCGGTCGCCGGCCAGTCGGCCAGAAACACGAGCAGGATGTCCCCGAGCGTCGCCGTCATAGCGCTGCACTGCCTCCCGCTGCCAACTTCTACAAGTTGTAAAAGTTAACACGCGGCGATCCGATCGAGGTGAGCCTGCAGCACCTGCGCGGCGTCGGCCGGGCCGAGATGCCCGACCAGCACATGCGTGGTCAGCCCGTCGACCAGCGCCAGCAGGGCGCGGGCTTCCGCACGGGCGCCGGGAGCATCGGATGCGGCCGAGATCAGCCGGGTGAACACGTCTTCGAGCTGCGCATAGTTGCCGCGCAGCACCTCGGCCAGGGCCGGGCTGACCGCGGCCCGCGCCACGAACGCGAGCCAGATCCGCGCCTCGGTCCGATGCGCGTCACCGAGCAGCGCAATCTCCGCCGCAGCCCGCGCCAGCGCATCCACGGCCGGCGCCGACCCGCCTGCGGCCGGGGCCGGCGTGCCCGACGTCGGCCCGCCTGGGGCCGGTGCCGCCGCGCCCTCGGCTGGCACGCCGGTCAGCCCGGCGCGCACCCGCGCGGTGACCTGCTCGCCGATATGCGCGAGCGCGAACAGCAGCATCTCGTCCTTGGTCCGGAAGCAGCGCTGCACGGCGCCCATCGAGACGTCGGCCCGGACCGCGACGTCGCGCAGCGTGACGCCATCCATCCCGGATTCGTCGGCGAGCGCGCAGACCGCCCCGGCGATCCGCAGCCGCCGTTCCTCCCGCTCGCTCTGCCGACTCATCCCCACCTCCAAAAACCGATGCGCTCGCATCGCTTTCACCCTACTATCCGATGCACCTGCATCGGTTTCCCCGAGACGTAGACCGAGACTCGGCTCACCAAGCGGCGAGCCGAGGAGGCGAGCCGGAAGAGACGAGCCGAGGAGGCAGAAGCCATGGCCGACGAAATGTGGCGGATGACCGCCGTGCAGCAGGCCGCGGCGGTCCGCACCGGCGAGATCACCGCCACCGCGCTGCTCGACCAGCACCTGACCCGGATCGCCGAGGTCAACCCGGCCGTCAACGCGGTCACCCAGGTGCTCGCCGACCGCGCCCACCAGGACGCCGCCGCGATCGACCGACGCCACGCCGCCGGAGAAGAGCCAGGCCCGCTCGCCGGCGTCCCGTTCACCGTCAAGGAGAACATCGCCGTCGCCGGCACACCCACCACGCACGGCGCGTCCCGGCTCCGCCACCTGGTCGCCGAGGCCGACGCCCCACCGGTCGCGCGCCTGCGGGCCGCCGGCGCGATCGTCATCGGGCACAGCAACATGCCGACCCTCACCCTCGCCGGGATGCACACCCGCAGCGAGCTGTTCGGCGACTCGGTCAACCCCTGGGACCCCACGCGCACCCCGGGCGGCTCGAGCGGCGGCGACGGCGTCGCGGTCGCCACCGGGATGGCCGCGCTGGGGCTCGGCAACGACGCCGGCGGCTCGGTGCGCATTCCCGCGTCGTTCTGCGGGGTGACGGCGCTCAAACCGACGTACGGAAGAATGGCGGCCGATCATCGCATCGGTCCGGACGATCCCGCATGGTGTGCTCAGACCTTTGTGGTCGACGGACCGCTGGCGCGCAGCGTGACCGATCTGCGCACGGTCTTCGCGGTCCTGGCCGGCGCGGACCCGCGGGATCCCCGGGCCCTGCCCGTGCCGCTCGACGGCGAGCCGCTGCCGGGCCGGATCCGGGTCGCGGTGGTCACCGATCCGGGTGGGCTCGGCGTTCACCCCACGGTGGTCGCGGCGATCGAGACCGCCGCGGGAGCACTGCAGGATTTCGGGTACGTCGTGGAGCCCGTCCCCGACGTCCCCCGCCTGCCCGAAACGCTGCACGCCTACCAGTCCCTGGTGATGACCGAATTCGCCCCCCTGTGGCCCGCCATCCGTGGCCTGCTCGGGCCGGACGCGCACCGCTACATCGAACTCGGCATGGCCACGACACCTCCCGTGGACGTCGCCGAGTTCCTGCGCCTGACCGGGCTACGCCTCAGCATCCAACGCTCCTGGAGCGCGTTCCTGCAGCGCTACCCGCTGGTGCTCGGCCCGGTCTTCACCCAGCCGCCGGTCGCACCGGGCCTCGAGTCCCGCGACCCGGCCGGCCGCGACCTGGTCACCACCGCCATGCGCCTGTGCACCGCGACGAGCTTCGTCGGCCTGCCCGCCGTCGCCGTCCCCACCGGCGTCGTCGACGGCCTGCCGACCGGCATCCAGCTGATCGGCCGGCCCTACCGCGAGGACACCTGCCTGACCGCCGCGGCGGCGATCGAGCGCCGCCTCGGCACCCTGACCCCGATCACCCCCGGGGGATCAGCAGCCGCCGGTTGAACGCCTCCGCGACCGCCGCCGCCCGGTCCGGCACCCCGAGCTTGGCGTAGATGTTCAGCAGGTGGCTCTTGACCGTCGCCTCCGTGATGAACAGCCGCGACGCCACCTCCCGGTTGGTGTTGCCGGCCGCCACCAGTTCGAGGACCTCGATCTCCCGCTGGCTGAGCAGCTGCGGCGGTGGCGTCCGCACCCGGTGGAACAGCCGGGTCGCCACCGCCGGCGACAGCACGGTCTCGCCCTTCGCGGCAGCCCGCGCCCCGCGCAGCAGCTCCTCCCGCGGCGCGTCCTTCAGCAGGTACCCGGTCGCCCCGGCCTCGATCGCCGGCAGCACGTGGCTGTCGTTGTCGTACGTGGTGAGCACCAGCACCCGGGCCGCCACCCCGAGCCGGGCCAGCTCGCTGATCGCGGCCAGCCCGTCCATCACCGGCATCCGCAGGTCCATCAGGATCACGTCGGGGGTGAGCGCCTGCGCCATCCGCACCGCCTCGGCCCCGTCGGCGGCCTGGCCCAGCACCTCGAACCCGGGCGCGGAGGCGAACATGCTGCTCAACCCGTCCCGCACGACGGGGTGGTCATCCGCGATCAGCATCCGGATCGGGCGGTCGGTCACAGGTCACTCCTCGGGAGCGGTAGGGGGACGCGCGCCGAGATCCCAGTCCCGGACTCGGACTCGATCCGCAGCGTCCCGGAGACACCTTCAAGACGCTGCCGCATGATGCCGAGGCCGAAGGAAGTCGACGACACCGCGTCCGGGTCGAACCCCCGCCCGTCGTCCACCACGTCCAGCGCCACCTCGTCGGCCAGGTAGGACAGGGTCAGCCCGACCCGCGACGCCTCAGCGTGCCGGGCCACGTTGGCCAGGGCCTCCTGTGCCGTCCGCAACAGCACGAACTCCGCCTCGGCCGGCATCGGCCGCACCTCCCCGGTCGTCGTCACCCGCACCGGCACCCCCTGCAGCGCGGACCACCGCTCCGCCACCTCGGCGAGCGCGTCACCGAGGTGGCCGGTCGTCTCCAGCGGCTCCGGCCGCAGCGCGTCGACCGACCGCCGGGCCTCGGTCAGGCTCTGCCGGGCCAGCCCCTGCGCGGCCTCGGTGTGCCGCCGCCACGGCTCCGGAACGGCCTCGACCTGCTCGGCGGCCTGCAGTTGCGCGATGATCCCGGTCAGCCCCTGCGCCACGGTGTCGTGGATCTCCCGGGCCATCCGCCGGCGCTCCTCGAGCACTCCGGCCTCCCGGGCCTGGGCGAGCAGCCGGTCGTGCAGGGCGGCGTTCTCGGCGGCGGTCGCTTCGAGCAGGTGGTTCGCCCGGCCCAGCTCGGCGAGCGCACCGGCCAGGGTGAGCTGACGGCGTTCGACCAGGCGCAGCGCCCAGGCCATGCTCACCATGATGACGATGTTGAATCCGACGATGGCCGCGTAGATCGCGACGCCCCGGGCGTCGGTCCCGTCCACGCCGGACGCCTGGGCGACGCCGGCCACCACCGCGACCAGGCCGACCGCGGGCACCTGCCACGGCCAGGGCAGGATCGCGTACGCGTAGATGTAGGCGACCGGGGTGAAGAACCCGAACGCCGGGTCGCGCAGCACCAGGATCGTGGTGACGATCAGCAGGCCGGCGAAGTACACCGCCATCGGCCGCAGCCGCTCCCACGCCCCGGGACGCAGGGTGAACATCCCCAGCATCCACGCGCCCGCGGCCAGCAGCAGCGCCAGCTCGACGCCGCGCCCGGTGAGCGCGGTGTATCCGACGAGCGCGGCCAGCAGCACATACGGCACCACGGTCACCAGCAGGGCCGGCGGCCGTGGCATCTCGCTGTTCACGAATTCACCCCTCCCCTGTGGAGCCGACCCTATTCCCAGCGGAACCAGCGGATCGCGGCGGCGGTGCACACCACCGCGTAGGCGAGCAGGATCAGAACCGGTCGGGCGCTGGGGAGGCTCCCTTCGTACGCTTGCTGAAATGCTTGGATCCCGGCTCCGAGCGGTGTGGCCTGGCTGATGTCGCGCAGCAGCGGCGGCATCTGGGTGACCGGAACCCATAACCCGGCGAAGAACATCATCGGGAAGTAGAGCACCGTGCCGACCGCGGTGGCCACCCCGCGCCGCGGCGCCAGCGCGGTGACCAGCAGGCCGATAGCGATCAGCGCGCCCGCCACCAGCAGCCACCCGATCGCGAACCCGGCCGGGTTGTCCGGCAGGTGCACCCCGAACCCGAGCCGGGCCACGGTCAGGAAGACCGCCGCCGCGACCACCGCGATGGCCAGGTTCGCGACGAGTTGGGCGCCGAGCACCCGGGCCGGGCCGACCGGTGTGGTCTGCAGGCGCCGCAGCACACCGTTCTCCCGGTAGCCGGCGAGCGTGGTCGGCAGCGCGATGAGCGCCAGCATGGCCAGGTTGAACAGGATCAGCACCGGCACGTAGATCTCGAACGTGGACAGCCCGCCGTTGGCTTCCTCGGGCTGCCGCATGGCCGGCACGTTCCCGAGAATGATCAGCAGGATCAACGGGAAGGCGACACCCCAGAGCGGGCCGACCTTGTCCCGCACGGACAGCTTCATCTCCGCGACGACGAGGCTCACGACTGCTCCTTCGCAACAGACTGAGTGATGGTCACGAACGCGTCCTCGAGGCTGGTCTGCGACACCCGCAGCTGCCGCACCGCGACTCCGTGCTGGGCCAGAACAGTCGTCACCGCGGACAGCGCACCGTCGGCGCCGGCCACGACGACCAGGTCACCGCGCCGCTCGACCCGGCTCACCTCGGGCAGCCCGGTCAGCAACCCGTCGGCGAACGCCGCGGACGGCCGGAACTCGAAGCGCTGCTCCACGCCGGCCCGCGCGGTCAGCCCGGCCGGCGTGTCCACCGTGACGACCCGTCCGGCATCGATCAGGGCGATCCGGTCGCAGAGCCGCTCCGCCTCCTCCATGAAGTGGGTGACCAGCACGATCGTCACGCCACGGGCGCGGACGTTTTCGATCAGGCTCCAGGTGTCCCGGCGCGCCTGCGGGTCCAGTCCGGTGGTGAGCTCGTCGAGGATGGCCACCCGCGGGTTGCCGACCAGGGCGAGCGCGATCGACAGCCGCTGTTTCTGCCCGCCGGACAGCTTTCCGTACCGCGTCTTCGCTTTGCCGGCCAGCCCGAGCGAGTCCATCAACTCCCGCCAGTCGGCCGGTTCGGGATAGAACGAGCTGTACAACGCGAGCGCCTCGGCCACCTGCAGCCGCTCCGGCAACTGCCCGGACTGCAGCTGCACCCCGACCCGCTCGGTGGCCGCCCGGCGATCCCGCAACGGATCAATTCCGGTCACGGTGATGCTCCCCCGGTCCGGCGCCCGGATCCCGGCGATGCATTCCACGGTGGTGCTCTTGCCCGCCCCGTTCGGCCCGAGGATCCCGAAGATCTCCCCGGCCTGCACGCTCAGCGAGACGTCCTCCACCGCGACCGTGTCGCGATACCGCTTGTGAAGGTTACGAACTTCGATGATTGCTGCCATGCACTCATCGTTTCGCCGCCCCGACCGGACCGATACTGACCACCGGAAGGGCCCGCCTCAACCAGGCGGCTGGTCCGCCCGATCAACCGATCGGCTGAGGCGAGACCCCAGAACGAAGAGCAATTGCTTTTGTACGTACGCAGCAGGCTCCTCGTCACCGCCCGCCATCCCCCAGGTCACGAGCGCCCCGTTGTAGGCGGCGTGCACCGCCCGCGGCAGCCCCTCGTCGTCCGCCCCGGCCCGGAGTTCCCCGGCGGCACGGCCGGCCCGCAGCACCACCCCGATCGCCGCCTCGACGGCAACCGTGTACTCCCGGCTCACCTGCTGGAACCGCGGATCGGACATGTCCAGCAGCAGGAACGCCAGGTGGTTGGCGAACTCGGTCGTGCTGCGCACCGCCCCCGCCATCGCCGCCAGCGCCTCGATCAGCGCGTGGACCGGCTGCTCCGCGGACTCCGCCCCGGCCAGCCGCGCGGGCAGCGCCTCGGCATCGTGCCGGGCGAGCGCGAGCAGCAGCCGGTCCTTGGACCCGAACCGCCGCATCAGCGCGGCCGCGGTCAGCCCGACCCGGCCCCCGATCTGCGCGAGCGTCACGTTGGCCGGCCCGGCGGTCGCCACCGCTTCGGCGGCTGCGGCCAGGATCGTTTCGTCCGCAACGGTCCTGGGTCGCGCCATGCCGAGCACGATACCGGGCCGCTCCGCCGGCAGTCATCGGCAGACGATCGCCGCCCGGACCTGGTCGCACACCAGACCAGAACAGTCGCCTCGCTCAGGCGGGCACCGAAGCTGCCGATATCGCTGTCATGCCGCTACGCCTCGTCCAGCTGTGCGCCGCGCTGACGGCGGTTGCGCTGCTCAGCGGCTGCGATCCCGATACCTCGGAGAAGCCGGCAAGCACCCCCGAGCCCTCGCCCTCAGCGACGTTCCCTTTCCCGCTGCCTTCGGAAATCCTCGAAGCGTGCGGGCTTCCCGCAGGCAGCACCGTCCTGCCGAGCTCCTGCCCCGGGGTACTCGGCCCGGACAACATCGGCGTTCCCGGTGACACTCCGGCAACGGCAGGAACCCCGGCCGGCTGAGCAGCCGTGGACCGGTACCGCGACCGGCTCGCCGCCGTTCTGACTACCTTGTGACGCCGTTGATCGATGGTGAAGCGTGGCGGCGGTGCGCGGCCAGATCCATGGCCGCGGCGTCCCACCGCGGGTAGTCGAAGGTGAATCCCGCGTCGATGAGCCGGGCCGGGACCACCCACCGGCCGGGGCCGACACCAGTTAGTTAATCGTGGTTAACTAACAAGGTGAAGACGATTGAGAAGGACAAGCCACTCGCCGGGACCGTCACCCTCGTCGCCGGGGCCACCCGCGGCGCCGGCCGCGGCATCGCCACCGAGCTGGGCGCCGCCGGCGCCATCGTCTACGTCACCGGCCGCAGCACCCGCGCCATCCGCTCGGACATGGACCGCCCGGAAACCATCGAGGACACCGCCGAGCAGGTCACCGCGGCCGGCGGCCAGGGCATCCCGGTCCCCTGCGACCACAGCGACCCCGCGCAGGTCGCCGCGCTGATCACCCGGATCACCGGCGCGCACGACCGGCTCGACCTGCTGGTCAACGACATCTGGGGCGGTGACCCGCTCAGCGAGTGGGGCACCCCGTTCTGGCAGCTGGACCTCACCAAGTTCCAGACCATGTGGCAACGCGCCGTGCTCACCCACCTGATCACCAGCCAGCACGTGGCGCCCGTCATGATCGCCCAGAAGCGCGGCCTGATCATCGAGGTCACCGACGGCCTCGGCCACGACTACCGGGGCAACCTCGCCTACGACCTGACCAAGACCACGGTCAACCGGCTGGCCCTCGGGCAGGCCGAGGAGCTGCGCCCGCACGGGATCACCGCACTCGCCGTCACCCCCGGTTTCCTGCGCTCCGAGGCGATGCTCGAACTCTTCGGCGTGACCGAGGACAACTGGCGCGACGGCGCCGAGAAGGATCCGCATTTCATCGCTTCCGAGACCCCGCACTTCGTCGGCCGGGTGATCGCCGCGCTGGCCGCCGACCCGGAAGTGCACACCCGCACCGGCCAGGTGCTCAGCTCGTGGGACCTCGCCGAGGAATACCGCATCGACGACGTGGACGGCAGGCGGCCGCACTGGGGACGGTATTTCGCCACCATTTGACCCGTTTGGGGGCGTGTCCTAAACGTACAAAATAGGGGTTTTTGTGAAATCCTCCTGCCGTGATCGCCACGACGGCAGGGAAATCGATGCGCAAGCTGGGAAACGGGTGGGTCGGTCTGGCCGTGCTGGCCGCGGTGCTGACCGTGCCCACCGCGGCGTCCGCGGCGCCGGCCAACCCCTGCGACAACAACCTGGGCCTGGGCAAGGCCGCCACGGCCCCGGCGTACGTGTTCCTCGGCGTCCGCGGCAGCGGCGAGCCATCGATCGACGCCGACGGCCGGATGGGCACCCGGGTGCTCAAGGCCTACCGCGGGTTCGCCGACGACCCGCACTACCAGGGCAAGATCGCCTGCACCGGCTCGCTGCACCGGTACAAGGCGATGCCGGTGCCCACCTTCGGCGCCGGTTTTGATCAGTGGAACGAATACCTGCGCGAGGTCACCACCAACTACCAGATCCTGCAGACGCAGCTGCGGCGGCTGACCGGAAAGTACCCGGACACGAAGTTCATCGTGTCCGGGTACAGCCAGGGTGCCGCCGTCGCGCACATGGCGGTCAGCGAGCTGGTCCGCACCACGCCCGCGCTGAAGACCCGCTTCGAGGGGCTGGCCCTGATCGCCGACCCGCTCGCCGACGACACCGACTACCGGCAGCCCACCACCAGCGACGGCTGGAACGGCCCGGCCCGCAGCGGCACGCTGACCATCGCGAACAGGATGGCGGACGGCACCGTCGGCGGTGCGGCCTGGTACACGGCACTGACCGCCCTCGGCAAGATCCACCGCGTGCTGCCCGACCAGTTGTGCGACGCGGTCACCACCTGCGAGAAGCTCCAGCAGCAGAGCCGCCTGACCGAGAAGTATCAGGACACGCTGACCGGAATGCGCACCGTGGTGACGGCCAGCCCGATCGGCCGCACGTCCACCGGCAGGCAACTCACCGCGCTGGGCATCCCCACCGCATCGATCTGCTACGTCGGTGACGTGGTGTGCAGCCCGATCGGCACCTGGAAGTCCGGCGTGGTGCTGCGCCAGAAGTTCCGCTACTGGCCGGATTGGACCACCTGGGGCCGCACCGACGTGCACAAGGACTACTACACCCGGTACAGCGGCTGGGAAGCCCCGGCCGCGGCATTCGTCGCCGCCCACTGAGGAGCCGTTCCATGCACATCCTGCTGTCCGTCACCGGCGACGTCGCCACGCTGCGCACCAGGGCGGGCGTCGTGCAGGACACCTGCGAGTGGGGCAGCAAAACGGGTCGCACTACGGTCACCTGCTGACCTCAGAGCCCGATTTTGTTCAGCTCGGCGAGGTCGTCCTCGCCGAGCTGCAGGCCGGCTCCGGCGACGTTCTCGCGCAAGTGGGTGACCGACGAGGTGCCCGGAATGAGCAGGATGTTCGGGGAGCGTTGCAGCAGCCACGCCAGCGCGACCGACATCGGCGTGGCCTCCAGGCGGGCGGCGACCGCGGAGAGAGCCGCGGATTGCAGCGGGCTGAACCCGCCGAGCGGGAAGAACGGCACGTAGGCAACGCCCTGCTCGGCGAGCGAGTCGATCAGGCCGTCATCCTGCCGGAACGCCAGGTTGTACAGGTTCTGCACGCACACGATCGGGGCGATCGACTGCGCCTCGGCGACCTGCTCGGGCGTCGCGTTGCTCACCCCGAGGTGCCGGATCAACCCCTCGCGCTGCAACTCGGCGAGCGTCCCGAACGCCTCCGTGACCGATTCCGGCTGGGGCCCCTCCGCGTTGCCGAGCCGCAGATTGACCAGGTCGAGGACCTCGAGACCCAAATTCAAGAGATTCTGGTGTACGCCACGACGCACACTTTCCGCGTCCCGAGCCGGCGGCCAGCCACCCCGCTCGTCCCGGTTCGCACCCACCTTCGTGACGATGTGCAACCCCTCCGGGTAGGGGTGCAGCGCCTCCCGGATCAACCGGTTGGTGACCTCCGGCCCGTACGCATCACTGGTGTCGATATGGGTGATCCCGAGCTGGACGGCTTCCCGGAGCACGGCAAGCGCCCCGTCGTGGTCGGCCGGCGGCCCCATCACCCACGGCCCGGCGAGCTGCATGGCGCCGTAGCCGAACCGGGTCACGGTCAGGTCCCCCAGCGACCAGGTGCCACCGGGAAGAGAGTTCGTCGACATCGTCCACCTCTGACTTTCGTGCTGAACTGGTTGCTGCTTCACTATGACCAGGCAGCTTCCTGTCGGGAAGCAGGCACCTGAAAGTGCGTAACGGACTCATCTCACGAGGAGCGGGCGATGGCGACAACATCGGCGGCCGAGAAGCGGGCGCAGGCGAAGGCGGAGTACAACGCGTTCCTGGCCCAGTGCCCCAGCCGCAACCTGCTCGACCGCCTGGCCGACAAGTGGGTCACGCTGATCCTGTCCGCCCTGGGCAGCGACGGCTCCCACCAGTTCGGCGCGGACTGCGCCGGCCAGCCCCGCCCGATGCGCTACTCGGAGCTGTCCCGGATGCTGGCCGGCGTGAGTCAGAAGATGCTCACCCAGACGCTGCGCTCCCTGGAACGCGACGGCCTGGTCACCCGCACCGCGACCCCGACCGTCCCGGTCACGGTGACCTACGAGCTGACCGAGCTGGGCCTGTCGTTGCACGTCACGATGCGGGCGTTGAAGTCCTGGGCCCAGGACCACATGGACGACGTGCTCAGCCACCGAACCACCTACGACACCCGCACCGGCTGAGCGCGCCGGATCGTCAGAAGGACGGGTCGCGGTCGGCCCAGGGGATCTCGCCGTCCGGGGTGCGCCGGGCCGAGGCCACCACGATCAGCGCCGGTCCGAACGCGATGAGCGCCAGCACGATCACCGGGTTGAGCACGGTGAACCCGAGGTCCGGCCACGAGGCCAGCCTGGCGTGCAGCCCCACGAAGATCCCTTCCTCCCAGGGGCGGCCGACCTGCTCGTTGAGCGGGAGGACCGCGTAGGTCAGCGGGAGGGCGACCAGCCAGGCCGGCAGGACGGCCGCCACGCTCGCGGGCCCGTTGCCCTCGAGGCGGCGGCTGATCCACCCGGTCGTCAGCCAGCCGGCCAGGATGCCGGCCAGCCCGCCGGCCACCGTCATGGCCCACAGCCACCACGGCGCGGAGCGGGCCACGGTGAACCGGGCCTTCGCCTGCGGGTCGATCCCGCCACCGGGGACGTCCGAGCCGGTCGCGTCGAAGAACTCCAGGACCAGGCCGTCGCGCTGCGCCCAGAACGTCGCCTCCCGCACGTTCGTCTCGACGTCGTTGCCGGGGAACGGGGCGCTGGTGCCGTCGAGCACGCTGGTGTCGAGGTCGTCGATGCCGGCGTGGACCCGGATGTCCGCGCCGATCCGCCAGCCGTCGGCGACCAGCCGATCCCGGACCTCGGTGGTGAACGTCAGGTGGTCGAGGGTCGCGGCGGTCGGCGCCACCACGTATTCGAGGTAGCCGTACCGGGTGCCCTCGAGGTCCGGATTCCAGATGAACGCCGGCATGTCGGCGCAGTCCGACGAGTAGACCCACTCGTCGCCGTCCTCGCAGCTCTTCACGGCCATCCCCGGAAAGACCGTCCGGTCGATACCCTGCGCCTGCACGACACCGGTCAGCGCCGGAGCGAACTGCCAGCCCAGCACGGACATCCCGGCCGCGCCGAAACACCCGGCCACCAGGGCCGCCAGGGCGGCCAGCACCACCACACTGCGGGACTTCGGACGACCGAGGCGGGCACGCACCCCATGGCGTACGACGTTGCCGACCTCCCGCACGGTCGGACGCACGCGGTCCGGCGGCGCGCAGTCGAGCAGCGTGTTCAGCAGCTCCTCGCGACGCGGGCCGGGCGGATAGACGCGGATCAGTCGCCGGTAGCGCCGTTCCAGGCGCTCGCCGCCGGTCACGCCGGTCCCCCAGCGAGGGCCGGGCCCATCCCGAGAACCGGGCCCATCGCTACGGCCGGGCCGAGGCCTTTGCGGGTGGCGAGCTGCGCGCGGGCCGCGTCGGCGCTCGCCCTCAGCCGGGCCGCCTCCACGTCCAGGGCCTTGGCGCCGGCGTCGGTGAGCCGGTAGTACCGCCGCGCCCGCCCGTCGACGATCTCCTCGCGGTCCAGGGTGACCAGGCCCTCGGCGCCGAGCCGGTCCAGCGCGGCGTAGAGCGTGCCGGGCTGCAGCATCACCCGGCCCTCGGAGAGCCGGGCGGCCTCCCGGATCAGGCCGTAGCCGTGGTGGGGACCGGAAGCGAGCACGGTGAGAGCCCAGAACGTCGGCTCACGCATCGATGGGGGCACGACACGCAATATAGAGATGATCTGACTATGCGGCAACACCCCGTTCGTCGTCCCAGGCGACGGCGCTGATCCGCCAGCCGGCACCGGTGCGGACGAACTGCAGCGTCTTCGCACCCTGCCCGGCGTGCGGCTCGCCGTCGCGGCGCCACGACTTCGCGTAGGTGCAGAAGTGCTGGGCGATGTCCCCGTAGATCTCGGTGCGCCCGGCCACCTCCCACTCGGCGAAGTCGGTGAGCTCGCCGCTGGTGAGCAGCTCCCGGCGCGGGGCGATGAAGCCGTCCACGTCGTACACCGTGGGCTCTCCCCCGCAGGTCCGGATGATCAGCGCGGCCGGCAGGAAGACGCCCCGCAGCGCGTCGAGCCGGCCGTCGCAGTCGTCGTCCGAGGTGAACGCGGCAAAGAAGATCCGCACCAGCTCGGCGATGTTCTCATGGTCGCCCATCAGTTCACTTTATGGCGATGCGCGACGCGGTTTCTTGTCGGTGGGTCGGGGCACCATCACAGGTATGGCGAAACCCGATGTGGTCACGGCCGAGCAGTGGGAACTGGCGCGTGCGGAACTGCTCACGGCCGAAAAGGAGGCAACCCGTTCACTCGATGCGCTCGCCGCGCGACGCCGGCGCCTGCCGATGGTCAGGTTCGCCGGGGATTACACGTTCGCGGCGCCATCCGGGCCGCGCACGCTGCTCGACCTGTTCGAGGGCCGCGAGCAGCTGGCCGTCTACCAGTTCATGGACAACGGGCCCGGCCACTTCTGCCCGGGCTGCACGGCGTTCACCAACAACGTGCCGTCGCACGCCCTGGTCATGCTGGGCCAGCGCGGCATCAGCTGGGCGACGGTGTCGAACATGCCGCTGGCCCAGATCGAGCCGTACCGCGCGGTCCGCGGCTGGACCATGCCGTTCGTCTCGTCGCAGGGCACCACGTTCGCCGACGACTGCGGCGCCGGCGGTGGCTTCATGCTCAGCATGTTCCTGCGCGACGGCGACGAGGTCTACCGGACTTACAGCACGACCGCGCGCGGCGTCGACCGCCTGCTGTTCACCAACAACCTCGCCGACCTGAGCGTCTTCGGTCGCCAGGAGGACTGGGAGGACTCCCCGCCCGGCTGGCCCCAGCACCCGACCTACGGCTGACGCCCTTTCAAGACCCTTTTTTCGTACGAGGAAGCGCCGCCACCGTGCGGCTCACATGACGGCACAGCAGCTCGGCGGCACCGTCAGCGTCGCGGGCCAGGGCGGCTTCCTCGATCGCGCGGGGCTCGGCGGCGCCGTCGCGGTCCGGGGTGTGCACGGTGGACCAGCGGCGGGCCAGTTCGCTGTCGGTCCACAGCCGGTCGAAGGTGGCCAGTAGGACGTCGTTGCCGCAGCCCTCGAGCAGCGCCTGCCCTGACCGGCGCACCGCTCGTGCGGCGTACCTGGGCGGTCTGGCTCGCCGACTCCCGTCGCCGCGACCTGGCCGCCCTCGTCTCCCACCTCGATCAGGGGTGACGTCCGCACGCGGACGGCCTGAACGCCGTTACCGGGGCACCGGATTGCCGGTCGGGCCCGGCGATGCATAAAGTGCGTTCCTCCCGGAGCTAAGGAACAGCATGCACGGTTGGAAATTCATCACCCCGGCCCTCAGCGGGTGTCTGCTACTGGTCGGCGGCGGGGCATCGGCGTCAGCGGCCGACGGTCCCCGCGTCGGTGTCAGCGCCGTTCAGTACGACAGCCCGGGTGCGACGGTGCCCGCCATC
Source organism: Actinoplanes awajinensis subsp. mycoplanecinus (assembly GCF_001509495.1). Classification (NCBI taxonomy): domain Bacteria; kingdom Bacillati; phylum Actinomycetota; class Actinomycetes; order Micromonosporales; family Micromonosporaceae; genus Actinoplanes; species Actinoplanes awajinensis. The sequence continues at coordinate 29,960 of NZ_LLZH01000321.1, forward strand.
GTGACCGTGTACAACATCGCCAAGGGCACCCGGGTCGTCATCTCGGCCACCGGTACCGCAGGAAGCACGGTGACCTGCTCGGGGCCGGTATGGAAGAACCCGGTCCGGCACACCGCCAGCCGCACCTGCTACCTGCGTCTGCCGGCCAAGGCGGGTAAGTACGCCGTTCGTGGCACCGCGACGCTGACTCGGAACGGATCCACCCGCACGGTCTCCGGCGCGGCCGGCCGCCCGGTCGTGGCGGACGGCAAGATCTCTGAGCAGCCGATGTCGCCGGCGACCATCCGGCAGATCGAACGGTGCCAGAACACCACGAGTGACGTGTGGCTGACCTTCGACGACAGCGGCAGCGCCAAGCAGGTCAAGTCCATCCTGGCCACGCTCAAGCGCAACAACGTCAAGGGGCACTTCTTCTTCCGCGGTGACTGGGCTCGCCAGCACCCGAAGCTGTTCAGCAGCATCACGGCGGCCGGACATGTGATCGGTAACCACACCTCCACCCACCCCGCCCTGAGCAGGATGGGTAAGACGAACCTGACCAAGCAGATCGACGCGGGTACCGCCGCCACCGGTGAGCCGAAACTGCTGCGGCCACCGTTCGGCGCCGGCGCGTTCAGTACCCGGCTGGTGGACATCGCCGCAGCCCGCGGCTACCAGCTGTGCCGATGGACCACCGACACTGTCGACTGGGACCACACCCCGACCAAGGTAATGGTCGAACGAGTCACCTACGGCGACTACCGCACCGCACCGCTGCGTGCCGGTGGTGTCCTGCTGATGCACGGACACGGCAGGTACACCGCTTCGGGACTGCAGCAGATCATCAATGCCGTGCGCGCGAAGGGGCTCACGCCGCAGCGCTTGAAGTGACGGGCCACGCGCAGGAGAGGGCCCGCCCCAGCCAGCAGGGGTCGTCGGCTGTCCGCCTCTCGGCATCTCCCGACCGTGACGGGCCGCTACACCCCGGCGGTCGCGCAGCGGTCGGGACGGAGCGCGGCCTCGCGGCGTAGCCACGGGACTGTGCCCAGGTCGTACAAAATGGGGTTTCAGGGTTCGGGGATGTCGAGAGTGACCGGTGACAGTGGGCAGGCTGTGCAGGTCAGGACGTAGCCGTCGGCTTTCTGTGCCGGGGTGAGGCAGTTGGGGTCGTTCTGGGCGACCTTGCCGCTGCGCAGTTTGACCATGCAGTCGCCGCAGTTGCCGACCGTGCAGGAGTAGGGCATCGGCAGGCCGGCGGCCAGGCCCGCGTCGAGCAGGGTCTGGCCGGGGTCCACGGTCACCGTGCCGAGTCGATGGCCGTCCTGGTCGACGGTCATTTCCTGCGGAACGGTCGTGGTGGTCGCGGTGTCCGCGCCGGAGGTGTAGCGCTCCTGGTGTACCAGTGCGTCCGGGATGCCGAGGCTGGTCAGGACCTGCTGCACGGTTTCGGTCAGTGGTTCGGGGCCGCAGACGTAGTAGTGGGTGTCGGCGGCGGGGGCCAGGCCGGTGATCCAGTGGCGGACGCGGTCCGCGTCGAGGCGTCCGTCCCGGCTCGTCGTGACGTGGGTGACCGAAAGCCGGTCGGGGCGGGCCTCGGCCAGCCGGGTCAGGTCGGTGGCGAAGATGGTCTCTTCCGGACTGCGGCTGCTGTAGAGCAGGGCGATCCGGCCCTCGCCCTGTGCGCGGATGATGCTCATCATCGGGGTCACGCCGCTGCCCGCCGCGATGAGCACGGTCTGCTGCGGCGGCTGGTCCTCGGCGTGAAACGTTCCGGACGGGCCGAGCAGCGTCAGACGATCGCCGGGGCTCAGGGCGCGGTGGGCGTGGGTGGAGAATCGGCCGCCGTCGACCTGCTTGACGGTGACCTCCAGGCGTGCCGACCCGGGCGCCGAGGACGCGGAGTAGGCGCGGCGCACCGGGCGGCCGTCGATGTCGGTGACCAGGGTGAAGAACTGGCCGGGCCGGAAGTCGAACGGGTGGTCGCCGTCGGCCGCCAGCACGAGGGTGATCGCGGTGGGTATCTCCCTGCGCACCGCTACGATGCGCACCGCCCGCCCCGGACGCTCGGTCCGCGCGCCGTCGCCGGCGCCGGGGGTGGCGTCGTCGTAGCCCTCTTTCCTCAGCCCGGAGCGGTAGGCGCGGTTCATCACCACGCGCATCAGCCGGGTCATCCCCGGGATCGCCCCGATCGCTTTCAGCAGGAACGCGGGCGGGCCGCCGCGGGTCTTCGCCGCGTTGGCGGCCAGGTGGGCACTGGCCAGCGCCATCAGGTCCGGCGCGGTGCCGCGGTCGAGGTGTGCGCCGGGTGTCCACATCCGGGAGCGGGCCACGGGATCGTTTCCGGTCACCTCGGCGTGCTCGACATCGATGAGCAGCGCCGCGTGCGGGGGGATCCCGCGCAGCGCCATGGTCGCCAGCAGGGCGGGGTCGTCGGTGATCGCGCCGCGGCCGCGGACGTGCAGGACGCCGCTGCGGCCCGGGACGAGGGCGGCGAACGAGAGGCGGTCGTCCTGCACCAGATTGCGGAGCGTGTCGGCGCGTTTGTTGCCCCGGCGGTCCGGGATGACGAGCGTGCGGCCGTCCAGGATGCGCGCCACCGCCTGCCGGTCGCCGCGCGGGCTGGTGTCACTGCCACCGGTGGAGTCCCAGGTGGAAAGCGCGAGGAACGGTGCGGCGGCGATGAACTCGGCAACGCCGGGCCGTCTCAGGGGCCCGTCTCCGGTGATCTCGAGGGCCGGCTCCGGTTGCACCGCTGTGGGCGGCTGCCACAGGCGGGAGCGGAGGACCGCCTGGGCGCAGTGGACGTAGGCTTCCGCGATCTCGACGGTCGTCTCCGCGCCCTTGCGGGCGGCGGCCGTGCCGTTGACACGCAGGATCTCGCCGACGCCCGGCAGGAGAAAGAACATCGAGACTGGGCCGCGCGGCTCGCCCGGCTCCGGCAGGCGGAACGAGATCCGGGTGGGCGAATGGACCCGCACGAAACCGGGCGCTCCGCCGATGAACGTGGTCCGGCCGGTGCCGTCGGCGTCGCGGTAGCCGAAGGCCGCGATCGGGCACTTGGCGAGGATCGTCCGGCATCCCTCGTCGAGTGCGCTGAGCTGCTTGAGCATGATCATCGACATCGGGCGACCGACGATCGTCTCGATGTCGTCCACCGTGGTCAGCCGGTGCTCGGCCGTGTTTTCCCTGTTCACGGTACTATTGTGAGCAATCGCTCAGGTTTTGACTACTCGCTTTTCGCGCCCCGCGGAGGCCCTGCGGCACCGCGGTCTTCGGCCACGTGGAGCACGCTCCGAGCTCACCCGTCGCGCCGGCCCGCACCGCCGTTGCTCACATTTCCGCCGCGCGCGCCCACGCCCCGAACGCCGGCAATCCGGCATTCCGGGCGCGCCGCCAATTGATGTAATTCGATTGCTTGAGGCGCAGGCGCTTTACGCGCTTTTTAAACGATGTAAAAAACAGGTGAAGACGATCAGACTTAACAATCGTTAATTGCGTACGAATAATGACCAGGAAACTGTGACAGCCTGCACATCTCTCCAGTATGGAATGGTGATATGGTCCGTGCCGTCGGGCGGAGGTGATCTCTTTCGCCGGGCCTCTCCAATGTCACGGGCAGATCCCCGCGGCCATTTCACTAAGGAATCCTTCACATGCGAAACATCGTCAAGACTGTTGTCGTTCTCGGCGCGACGGCGGCCGTGCTCGCCCCCGCCGCGGCGGCTCCGGCCGCGTCCCGCACCACCACCGCCCCGCTCGGCACGTACGGCTTCGGCCGGGCCGGCGTCATCGGCGAGGCCGGTGTTGCCGCCGGTGTGTGGCGCTCCTTCGCGGTCCGTCCCGGTTTCGCCGGCGACGACCTGAGCGTGACCTACCAGCGGCGGACCACCGCCTACGCCGCGGAGAAGCAGGTGTACACCGCCGCCTTCACCACGGTCGCGGACGCGCAGGGCGAGTGCCTCGCCGTCGGCGCGGCCGGTGTGGCGCGCAAGGTCTGGGTGTCGTTCCGGTGCCAGACCGGCTTCGTGCCGAGCTACACCCTTTACGTGCGCTGACGCTCTTCTAAAACACCATTTCGCCGGAGTTCCGGCGCGCCATTGTCATCCGGCGCGCCGGCCTTCCGCGTGCCCTTTTTCGAACCCCTCTGTTTTTGCGCGCCCATTCGGCGCCCACCCCCACCAGAAAAGGCACAACCCTATGTCCACCGTGACTCGTCGCGACCTCCTGCGCTACGGCGCCGCCGCCACTGTCGTGGTCAGTGGCGCGGTCGGCGCGCAGGCCCTGTCCACCCCCAGTTCCGCCGCTCAGCCCGCGACCACGGACCCGCGTGACTTCGACGTCGAGTACCGCGGCAAGCGGATCACCGGCGCCCACGGCCCGGCGAACAACACCCGGGTCACCGTGTCCGGAAGCCGCACCCGCGAACCGCACCAGGTGCTCATCGACGGTCGCAAGCTGGCCCTCATGCCGATCGAGCTGCCGCCCTCGGCCGCCGTCCCGGCCGGGACGATCGCTTTCATCAGCGCGCTCAACCACTACGAGCCGGTCCTGGTCGACGAGGGCAAGCACGCCGGCGGGCTGCTCAAGCTGGCCCGCCGCGCGGTCGACACGCTGGGCGACACCGAGCTCACCGCCTTGGCCGGCGTCGAGCACGACCACGGTCACTGACCGTCCTTCTCGAAGATCCGAAAGGCACAACCATGGGCGTACGTAAGAGCGCGCGCAACCTCACCGGCCCCGAGAAAGCGGCATTCGTCGCCGCCGTGAAGAGGCTGAAGGCGCAGACCACCGGTCGCAACTACGACTGGTTCGTCACCACCCACATGACCTACTTCGCCGGCGTCAACGGCATCCGGTACGCACACCAGGCCCCGTCGTTCCTGCCCTGGCACCGGCAGTACCTGATCGAGTTCGAGCGGGCCCTGCAGGTCTACGACCCGTCGGTGAGCGTCCCCTACTGGGACTGGACGGTGGACCGCTCGACCAGCGGTGCGCCGTTCACCGCCGATCTGCTGGGCGGCAACGGCTCCGGCGGCAACGGCCCGGTCACCACCGGCCCGTTCGCCGGCGCGACGAACTGGCGCATCAACGTCGGCAGCACCACGGCCACGTCACTGCGGCGTGCGATGGGCACGAACACCCTGCCGACGGCGGCGCAGGTCACCTCGGTGCTGGGCGTTTCCGCGTACGACGCGGCGCCGTGGAACAGCTCGGCCACCGGCGGCATGCGCAACCGGATGGAGGGCTGGACGACGCCGAACCTGCACAACACGGTGCACGTCTGGGTCGGCGGCCACATGGGCCAGCAGGACTCCCCGAACGACCCGGCGTTCTGGCTGCACCACTGCAACATCGACCGCTTGTGGTCCCAGTGGCAGACCCGCTGGGGCTTCGACGCCGCCCACTACGTCCCGGCGAGCGGCACCGCGGGAGTGGTCGACCTCAACGAGCCGCTGCAGCCCTGGCCGACCGTGACCCCAGCCTCGGTCCTGCAGCACAGCAGCATCTACACATACGCCTGATCCAGGGCCGCGGGCGCCTCCGGGCGCCCGCGGCTCGGACACGGCAATTCCGGCGGCCAGCCGACGCCGACCCCGGCTGGCGCTCAGCGGTGCCTCGAAGCACCCGAGAAACCCCTGACAACCAGCCGACCTGCGGCAGCTGGCTGGTCGGGGCGGGGCGGAATGCGGCTACTGTGCCCTAATGGGTATTTCTCCGCACCTGGCCCGATTGCGGGCGATGATCGGCCACGCCCTGATCCTGCTGCCGTCGGTGGCGGTCATCGTCGTCGACGAGCACGGACGGCTGATGCTGGTGCGTCACGCCGGGCATCAGGAGGGCTGGGCGGTGCCCGGCGGCGGGGTCGACGTCGGGGAGACCCCGGCCCGGGCAGCCGTGCGGGAGATCCGCGAGGAGACCGGCATCGAGATCAGCGGGCTACGGCTGCTGGACGCGCTCGGCGGCGCCGACTTCGAGGTGACCTACCCGAACGGCGACCAGGTCGCCTACGTCACCACCGTCTACCAGGCCGATGTCGCCGGCGGGACGCCCACTCCCGACCAGGAGGAGATCAGCGAGCTGGGCTGGTTCACCCCGGCGCAGCTCGCCGGCCTCGACCTCAACCGGTTCGCCCGCGCGCTGCTCCAGGCGACCGGTCACCTCGCCCAGTGATCCATGTCGGTCAAGAGCGCCGCAGGCCGCGGTCCAGGAAGTCGATCAGCCACTCGAAGCTCTGATCGGTGTCGGCGTTCCACTGGAAGCCGTTCGCGCCCTGTAACGTCGCGAAGCCGTGCAGGGTGCTGCGCAGCGTACGCAGGGCGTGGGTCTGGTCGGCCGGGTCGATCGCGTAGCCGCGCAGGACCGCGGCGAGCGAGGCGATCCCCCGGGCACCGGCCGCGTCGACCTCCGGATCGGACGTCACGCCGACGGTCGCGGCGTACCGGCCCGGGTGACCGACCACGTAGGAGCGCATCGCCCGGGCGGCGGCGGCCAGCGCGTCCCGCCCGGCGTACCCCTGGGTGGCGTCGCGCAGCGCGTCGCTGAGCTCGTTCATCGCCAGGGCGGCCAGGCCCTGCTGCAGGGCGGCGAGGCTGTCGACGTGCTTGTACAGCGACGGGGTGCGCACGCCGAGCCGCTCGGCGACCAGGCCCATGGTCAGCTGGCCGAAGCCCCGCTCGTCGGCGACCGCAGCGGCCGCGGCGATGACGGTGGCCCGGTCCAGACCGGCCCTAGGCACGGACGGCCGTGGCGAGGAACGGGAGCATGAGCGACACCACCTGATCGGGGAACTGGGCGTGCGGATAGTGTCCCGCGCCGTCGACGAGGGCCAGGGTAGCGAGCCCGGCGGGCATCGCGGCGACGACCGCCTCGCCCTCGGCGCGCGGGTCGGCCCAGTCCGGGTCGAGCGTGCCCTGCACGATCAGAGCCGGGCAGCGCACCCCGGCCAGGTGTTCGCCGGCGTCGGCCGGGGTGGTCTGGCCCATCTTCTGCAGCACTTTCATCCGGCCGGGCTCGCGCAGCTTGCTCTCGATCCGGGCGAGCTCGGCGGTCCAGTCGGCCGGCTTCGGACCCGGGTAGGCGACGTCGAGGTAGCTCAGCCACTGCTTGACGCTGCCGAACAGCGCGGTGCCGAGCAGCCGCGTCATGCCCTGCCGGAAGCGCTTGACCCGCAGGTCGCCGAGCGCGATCGACTGCTTGCGGGTGAACGGGCCCAGCTCGACGATCGCGCTGACCAGCTCGGGCGCGGTCGCCGCGGCGATGGTGACCGCACCGCCGGAGATCGAGTGGCCGACCAGCACGGCCGGGCCGCCCAGGTGCCGGACCAGAGCGACCAGGTCACCGGCGATGTCGGTGCGCGAGTACCCGGCGAACCCGGTGTCCGAGTCGCCGGTGCCGCGCAGGTCGGTGGCGGCCACCCGGTACCCCGCGGCGACCAGGCGAGGCACGACGAAACGGTACGCGTGCCGGCTGTCGCCCATCCCGTGGGCGAGAACGACGAGCGGCCCGTCCCCGGTCACGTCGTAGGCGATCCGGCCACCGTCAACAGCAAGGAACTCGGTCATGACAACCTCCAGGTCTTGGCTAACTCCGTTAGCTAAAAGCTAATCGTATTAGCCAGATCTGTCAACCAGCAGCTTCGATCAACTACTTCCCGGAGTGCTGAGCCTCGCGACGGGGCCGCCCGCCCCACCCGGCATGATCGGATCGGGCCGCAACGATCGGGCGCGACCAGGCAGTACCCCGGCAGAGTCGACATCGAAAGGGGGCCCCATGATCACGGCACTCAACCGACTCACCGACCTCGTCGAACAGCACCTCGGCACCGAGTTCGACCTGGCCGGCGCGGCCCGCACAGCCGGCACCACCGAGCACCACCTCCGCCGGATGTTCTCCTCCCTGGCCGGGATGCCGCTGGCGGACTACGTCCGCCGCCGCCGGATGACGATGGCCGCCGCCGACGTCATCCGCGGCGGTGACCTGCTCGGCATCGCCGTCCGGTACGGGTACGGCTCGGCCGAGGCGTTCGGTCGCGCGTTCCTGGCCGTCCACGGCGCCGGCCCGGGCACGGTGCGCCGCGACGGTGGCCCCCTTCGAACACAACCGCAGCTCAGGTTCCGCCTGACCGTCGAAGGGAGCACCTCCATGGACACCCGCATCGCCGACCGCCCCGCGTTCCGGCTCGCCGGGCACGCCGCCCGGATCCCGCTGATCCACCACGGCCCGAACCCGCACGTCCAGCAGCACATCGCCGCCCTGCCGGCCGAGGAGCACCAGCGACTGAAATCCCTCGGCGACACCGAACCGGCCGGTCTGCTGCAGGTCAGCGACGACCTCGACCCGGACCGCACCGAGGGCAGCACGCTCACCTACCTGCACGGCGTGGCGGTCACCGCGGACACCCCGCTGCCCGGCGACCTCGACACCATCGAGGTGCCGGCCGGCATGTGGGCGGTCTTTCGCAGCTCCGGCCCCTATCCGCTGGCCCTGCAGCAGACCTGGGCCGCGACCGCCACCGAGTGGTTCCCGTCGAACCCGTGGCGGCTGCGACCCGGCCCGGAGATCGTCGCGGTGCTCGACCGGGCCGCCGATTTCAGCACCGCGACCTGCGAGTTGTGGCTGCCGGTCGAGCCGGCCTGAGACACCGGTACCCGTCTGTGCCCGGCCGTTCACGGATGTTCGTGAACGGCCGGCGTGGCGGCCCGAGCGCCGGCGGCGACCCGCGCGAGGCCACCGGCGAGAACCGGAACCGTCGACAGAATGGACAGAACCTCGGACGGCACGAGGCCGGCTCGGACGATGAGCGGGACGCTGCGGCAGCCTCGACGCGCAGCGATCACCCCCGCTCCCCGTCCCCGTGGAGGATCTCGTTGTCCACCGCAGCCCGAGGGCTTCGCCTCGCCCTCACCGCCGTCCTCGCCCTGGTCCTGTCGTACACCGCCGTCGGTGCCGCACCGGTCGCGGCCGCCACCAGCAGCCCGATCGCCGGACTGACACTGATCAACGACGTGTCCCGCCGGCCCGTCCTCGGTGTCAGCCCGATCCTCGACGGCACCGTCGTCGACCTGACCCGGCTCGCCAACCGCCATCTGAGCATCCGCGCCGACCTCGTCGACGGCGCGACCGCCGGCAGCCTCCGGTTCACCCTGACCGGGGCCAAGGGCACCAGTTGGACGCGGACCGAATCGGTCGCGCCGTACTTCCTCTGCAACGACTACGTCGACTGCCCGCTGCTCGCGACCGCCGACACCTACACCCTGACCGTGCAGGCCTACACCGGGACGAACGCCACCGCCGCCACGCTCGGCACCGCCTCGACGATCCGCTTCACGATCTCGGCCACCGCGGTCGCGAGCACGGCGATCGACGTCCTGTTCGTCGGCAACAGCCTGATCGGCACCGCCACCGCCTCCACCGGCCAGGACACCCCGCGGGTACTGCAGAGCATGGCCGCCGCGACCGGGCGGACCGTGACCGTCACCGAGGTCATCCACTTCGGGAACACGCTCGCCCAGACGTGGAACGCGGGCGAGGTCGCCGCCGCGGTCAACGGCACCAAGAAGTACGACTACGTCGTGCTGCAGGAGTACAGCTCCCTGGTGGCGACCGACCTGCCGGCCGCGAGCAGCACCCTGGTGGGCACGTACGCCCCGGCGGTCGCGAAGGTGCTCAAGCCTGCCGGCAAGGTGGTGCTGTTCAAGAACTGGGCGACCGTCGACCCGGCGCCGTTCCCGTCCCGGGCCGCCTACGTCGCGGCGCTCGACAAGAACTACGCCACGCTCGCGGCCCGGCTGACCCTGCCCGGCATCGTCGCACCGGTCAGTGACACGTTCGAGCCGCTGATTGCCGCGAACGGCACGTCGTACCTGATCGTCGCGGACGGCAAGCACCCGCACGGCCGCGCGATCTACCTGAACGCCGCCACCCTGTACGGCATCCTGTTCCGCACCTCACCGCGACCGGTGCCGAACCTGTACGTCGACAGCGACACCACCACCGCACCGGCCCTGCGTGACGCCGCGGCCACCGCCATCGGTTACTGATGCCGGCATGGCCACCACCGCTGCCGGCATCAGCCGGGCCGGGCGGCGGTCGCCGCCGCTCGGGACCGTGCCGCGCGGACTTGCCTTTGTGGTTACTGGAGGGTGCAACCTGGTGGCATGTTGTCGATCAGCGAGTTCAGCGAGATGTGCCACCTGTCGCCGCAGGCCCTGCGCTTCTATCACGCCGAGGGCCTGCTCGTGCCGGCCGGCGTCGACGAGCGGACCGGCTACCGCTCGTACGCGTTCGAGCAGGTGGAACGGGCCATGATCGTCACCCTGCTGCGCGACACCGGGATGAGCGTCAAACTCGTGCGGCAGTCGCTCGACGAGCCGGACCGGGCCGCGGCGCTGCTCGCGTCGCACGACGCGGAGCTCCGGCGCCAACGCGCAGCCCAGGACGAGGCGATCCGGGCCGCCCGGGCGCTGTCCGTGGCGCAGCCGCAACCCCGGCAGCGGCACCGGCCCGCGACGACCGTGGTCGCCAGGATGGTGCACGGCACCCCGCTCGGACGCGACGCGCGGGAGTGGGAAACGGCCGAGGCGGCCATCACCGCGGCCTCGGACGACCTGGTCCGGCTGGTGGAGGAGGCCGGCATCACCCGGCTGGGCCGGCCGTGGCGGGCCCTGGCGCTGGAGAGCCCGGAGCAGGATCGGCGCGTCCTGGACGGCGAGGGCCCGTTCTGGATCGTGAAGGTCGCGGTGGCCGCGACCGCTGCGGCCCTCACCGCGCTGCCAGCCGGGACCGACGTGCAGGAGCATCCGGCGTACGACGAAATGTCGATCTTCATGCCCGGCCGCCACACCATGGCGCAGTACTGCACCACGATCCTGCGCCTGTTGGATGCCCAGCCGCTCGACGCCGACAGGTTCGTCAACGTGGCCCGCCTGCGCCAGGAGATCCACGAGGACGGCGTCCTGAGCAGCGCGCCCGTCGAACCCCGACCGCTGTGATCACCCCCGCGCGCGGATGGCACCCGGGTGTCGATCAGCACCCGCGGCGTCAACCCGGCGCAGTCCACGCCCAGCGCCGACGCGAGCCGTTGCCGCCGTCAGCCGTTCGGGCGTGCTGCGATGGCCTGCAGCGACCAGCGGTTGCCGTCGGGGTCCTGGAAGTACACGAAGTCACCCCACGGCTGCGGGTCGACCTCGCCGGCCTCGACGCCCACATCCAGCAACTGTTTGCGGGCGGCCTCGGCGTCGGCCACCACCACCTGGATCTCCTGCGTGCCCGGCACCTTCGCGGTGATGCCGTCCCCGATCACGATCGAGCAGGCCGACCCGGGCGGTGTGAGCTGCACGAATCGCAGGCCCTCCCGGACCTGACGGTCGACGTCGGCGGTGAAGCCGATCCGCTGATAGAACGCCTTGGCCCGATCCACGTCGGTCACCGGCACGGGCACGAGCTCGATTTTCCACGTCACGGTCATGCCTCCACCCTGCCCGCAATTGCGGTCAGAACCTGTCCGTTGCCGACGGCGCCTCATCAGGCACCGCCGCAGCGGCGATGACGATGATCGGACACGGCTCGCACCGCACTGCCGTCGAGCGCCAGATCCCACTGCCGGTCTGGAACCACCCTGACTTCCAGAGGTGGCTGACGGCCCGGCAGCGGCCGGACCACATGCTGACAGATGCCCGGGTGCTGTGGCTCCAACTCGATGCGGCGGGCATACCAGTCGGCTGGGTATTGAAGGCGCAATTCACCTGCGGGGACCAGGAATCACCCTCAAGCGAGTTCATCACTTTCGGCGATCTGCACATGGAGAAAACTTGAGAAAAAGAAGTAGGATGCCGATCTCCGAAAGGCTGAATCGATGATTGACCGAGGCGGGCGCCACCCTCTGCACTACGCGGCACTGGACAACGACGTGACAGCGGTTCGCCAGCACCTGGAGGCAGGCGTCGATCCTGACATCGCGGACAAGAGGGGGTTCACGCCGCTACATTTCGCCGTTCAGCAGAACTCGGTCGAGGCAGTGATCGCCCTCCTGGAATCCGGCGCTTCAACCAGTCCGAAGAACGTGCACGGAAACACTCCGTTATGGACGGCGGTTTCCAGCTCACAAGGCGACGGCAAACTGATCATGCTGCTGCGGCAACACGGAGCGGATCCCTTCACGGTGAATGCTTACGGCAGCACTCCGGTTGAATTAGCACGCACAATAGCCAACTACCCCGTTGCGGCATTCTTCGCGGATCTGCCCTGACCGGACCGCGTTCGGCTCACCGCAGAGCGCCACCGTCCCAGGCCTGGCCCAGCCGAGCCAGCCGATCCCCGTACTCGATCCGCTTCTGCCACGACACCGGCCACGCCGCCATCCCCAGCGCCGCCCCGGCCAACCCACCCGCCAGGCACGCGATCGAATCCGAGTCGCCCGAGGTCGCCGCGGCCCGGCCCAGCACCGCCACCGGCTCCTCCGGCGAGATCAGATAGCAGTACAGCGCCGTCGCCAGCGCCTCCTCCGCCACCCACCCCGCCCCGGTCGCCCGGCACGGATCACCCTCGAACCGGCGCCGCCCCAGCGCGTCCACCACCCGCTGCACCGCGTCGGCGCACTCGTCCCAGCCGTGCGCCATGAACATCTTCGGCGACGACACCCCCGGCTGCCGCCAGAGATCCCCGAGCCAGTCCGCGTGATACCGGGTCCGCTGCTCGGCGCAGCGTTCCAGCAGTACTCCAGGCAGCTGCGCCGGCGCGAGGCCGTTCACAAGCACAAAGATTGCGTACGACGTGAGCTCACTGGCTGCGAGCGCCGTCGGATGGCCATGCGTGAGCGCGGACTGCAACTGCGCCACCCCGGCCCGCTGCTCGTCGCCGAGCCCCGGGATCAGGCCGACCGGCGTGACCCGCATGTTCGCCCCGCACCCTTTCGATCCGATCTGGGTGGCCTCCCGCCAGGACGCCCCACCGGCCAGCGCAACGCACGCGTGCAGGCAGGTCATCCCCGGCGAGCGGGTGTTGTCCGGGCTCTTCAGCCACGCGACGAAGTGCCGGCACAGCACCGGGGCCAGGCTCTCCGGGGTGACCGCCGCCGCCTCGAGCAGCGCTTCACCGACGGCGAGGGCCATCTGGGTGTCGTCGGTGACCCGTGCCGGATCACCGGTCAGTTCCTGCGGGCCGCCCACCCCGTACGTCTCGACGATGGAACCGTAGTCCTGGAACTCGGTCGGCCGGCCCAGCGAGTCCCCGTACGCCAGCCCGAACAGTGACCCCGACGCGCGATCGGTCACGCCGGTGCCCCGCCGAGGCCGATCTCGTTGCCGTCCGGGTCATGGAAGAGCGCTTTGCGCACTCCGTTGTCGTACACCTCGAAATCGGCCGGAGTCAGGCCCCGGCCGGCGATCTCGGCCAACCGCGAGTCGAAGTCGCTGACGAAGAGCGTCTGCATCGCGTGCCCGGCCCGCTCCGGACGCACTTCGATGTAGAGGTACCGGTTCGCCGCGACCTCCCACACCGCTTCCACGTCGTTGGGCAGGAACGACGGCGGCCCGCCGAGCAGCCGCTGATACCAGGCCACGGCCGCGGCATAGTCACGCACGGCAATGCCCGCGAAGAGGTCTACGGTCACGACGACATGCTACGAGGAGGACCGATGATCGCGCGGACCTGGCGGGGATGTGCCTCGACGGCGACCAGGTGATGTTCACGTCGCTCAGTTTCTTCACCGACATGGACGCCGTCCGTGCGTTCGCTGGCGACGACCCCGACCAGGCCGTACTCGAGGAGCCCGCCCGTCGCGCCCTGATCCGGTGGGACGACCGGGTCACCCACCACGAGGTGACCGTCGACCTCCGCTCAGAGGCCGAAGGCGCCGCCCTCCACGAGGATCAGCAGACCGATACCGATCAGCACTAGCGGAAGCAGGACGTGCCCCCACCGGCTGAGGGCTCGAGCGATCACCGGGCGCGTCGCGAAGTAGCGCCCGGCCGCGACCCACACGGCCACCAGAACCAGGAAGACCGCCACATACACGGCCATCCCGCCGACGCCGGCCGTGGCGAACACCGGCACATAGACCCCGATGTTGTCCCCGCCGTTGGCGAACGTCACCGCGGCCACCTCGAGGATCCCCGGCCCACCCGACCCCGCCGCCGGACCGTCATCGTCGTCATCGCCCCGGTGCCGCCACGCCTGCACCGCAGCCTTGACACCCAGAGCGAGCGGCAGCAACCCGAGATACGGAACGGAGCTCTCCGGCAGTAACGTCGCACCGAACGCGGCCGCCACCGCGACCGCCACGATCGCGGTGAACCCCAGGTACTGCCCCGCGGCGATGTTCCGGGTCGCGCCCTTGACCCCGGCGCCCTGGGCGAAGAACAGCGCGAGGATGACGATGTCGTCGATGTTGGTGACGGCGAACAAGCCCACGGCCTGACCGATGATGCCCAGGCTCACGTGTGCCGCACCCCCGCTTTCTTGCCGTCGAGCAAGGAGCGTCTCACAGCCGGAAAAGTCCTACACCAGGCGACGTCACCTCTTTGTGAAGATGATCAGCAAGGGGGCCCTGAGGCCCGGCGAAACCACCCCGACCTCGACGAGGCGTCGGCTCTTCGCCGATCTCAGCGTCCGGATCAAAGATCCTGGCCTCGATCGCGGTCGCGGCCGCCGTCGCCCTGGTCGTCGGGATCGTCACGCTGTTCGCGCTGAACAAGGCGGCGGACTCGGCGCAGGCGATCTACTCCAACAACGTCGCCAACGTGTCCCAGGTCGGCCAGATCGAGGCCGCGTTCGCGCTGGCCCGCCTGCATCTGGCCACCTCGGCCATCGCGCCCGACGACGCCACCAGCGACAAGTACCACACCGCCTACACCGAGGACCTGACCGCTCTGGATCAGGCGATCTTCACCTACCGCGACGGCACTTTCGCGGCCGACGCGTCAGCTGCCGCCGCCACCGCGCGGTCCACCGCCACCTCCAGTCGTACGCTGTCCATCTCGCTGCTCAGCATCGGTCTGTTACTCGCCCTCGGTCTCGGGGTGGTCGTGGCCGGAGCGATCGTGAGATCGCTGGCCGGCGCGTCCGAGGAGCTGTCGAGCGTCTCGTCGCAGATCGCCGCGTCCGCGCAGAAGACCTCGGCGCAGGCACAGACGGTGTCGGCGGCCGCGGAGGAGTTCTCCCGCAGCGTCGACACGGTGTCGGCGGGCGGCGAGCAGATGGGCGCCTCGATCCGGGAGATCTCGCAGAACGCCAGCGAGGCGGCCCAGGCGGCCGGCGAAGCGGTCGGCCTGGCCGCGTCGAACGGGTCGAGGCGATCCAGGCCGACACCCGCGGGGCGGTGACCGCGATCGAGGAGATCTCCCGGGTGATCGCGCGGATCAGCGAGTTCCAGACCACGATCGCCTCGGCCGTGGAGGAGCAGACCGCGACGACCTCGGAGATGAACCGCAGCGTCGGCGAGGCCGCCACCGGCACCGCCGACATCGCGCAGACCATCACCGGCGTCGCCGAAGCCGCCCGCGTCACCAGCGAAGGCGTCGTACAGTCCCAGCACGCCACTCGCGAACTCGCGCGCCTGTCAACCGAGCTCAGCGGCCTGGTCACCACGTTCCGCTATTGACCGGACCGTCGCCATGTCAAGAACATCGCTGTTGGTCAGCACGACGAACCGCCGCTCGATCGACGGCACGACCGCGGCGAACGCCTTGAACCCCGCGTTGTCCCCGCTGTGGTGCCACCAGCGCCGCCCACCGGCCCCGCCCGTCTCCCCGGTGAAAACGCCGTACCCGTAACCGCTCTGCTCCGCACCCTTACCGGTCGGCGCCGGATCGGCGCACAGCCGCCCGAACAGTTCCGAGTCCAACCAGGTCAGCACATCCTCAGCGGTCGACCAGGCGTCGCCGGCGCCCATCCCGACCACGTCCAGTTCCCAGCTGGGCACCGGCTGGCCCGCGACGTCATGACCGCTCGCCACGTCCGGCTCATCCCCGGGCATCCCGGCGAACGTCCGGCTCAGACCGAGCGGCCCAAAAATCCGATCACCCAAAAACTTTCGGTACGGGGTGTCCGCCGCCTGCTCCACCACGTGCGCGAGCAGCACATATCCAGGGCTGCTGTAGCTCCACCCACCACCCGGCGAGTACTTCAACGGCACGGCGTGGAACGTCGTCAGCAGTTCCTCGGGCGGCACCCACTCCGCCAGATCGATCATCGGGTAGTCCTCCCAGTGACCGAGCCCCGAGGTGTGCCGAAGCAGCTGCCGCAGAGTGATCCCCCGCCACTCCCCCGGGCACCCGGAGATCCACCGGCCCACCGGATCGTCCAGCCCCAGCACACCCTGCTCAGCAAGCAACAGCACCGCAGCCGCCGTGAACTGCTTGCTCACCGAGGCGAGCTGATACCGCTCCCGAGTGGTCTCATCGACAACAACGTCACTCCCCTGTCGTACCAAAATCTCGGTCCGCACCATGCCGCCGACCCTAAACCGGGGAGTCCGGAAGCCGCCGCCCTGACCGGTAATGGCAGTACCTCTCACACCGCCGGACGGGCGCCTACCGTCGAAGGCATGAGCCAGCAACTCCTCCTCAACAACGGCATCCCGATGCCCGCCCTCGGCCTGGGTGTCTTCCAGAGCCCGCCCGAGGAGACCGCCGCCGCGGTCGAGGCCGCGCTGATCGCCGGGTACCGGCACATCGACACCGCTGCCGCGTACGGCAACGAGCGGCAGGTCGGTGACGGCATCCGCCGCTCAGGCATCGACCGCGGCGAGATCTTCATCGAGACCAAGGTCTGGGTCAGCGACTACGGGTACGGCGAGACCCTCCACGCGTTCGAGAAGGCCACCCGCAAGCTCGGCGTCGACCGGATCGACCTGCTGATCCTGCACCAGCCCGCGCCGGACCGCTTCGACCGTACGATCGCGGCCTACCGTGCCCTGCAGCAACTCCTCGCCGACGGGAAGGTCCGCTCGATCGGGGTCAGCAACTTCATGCGCCATCACCTGACGGATCTGCTCGCGCAGGCCGACGTGGTCCCCGCCGTGAACCAGATCGAGCTGCACCCGTACTTCGCCCAGCCGGACGTGCAGAAGGCGAACGCCGA
This sequence comes from Actinoplanes awajinensis subsp. mycoplanecinus, assembly GCF_001509495.1. Classification (NCBI taxonomy): domain Bacteria; kingdom Bacillati; phylum Actinomycetota; class Actinomycetes; order Micromonosporales; family Micromonosporaceae; genus Actinoplanes; species Actinoplanes awajinensis. The sequence goes on from NZ_LLZH01000321.1 coordinate 47,018, forward strand.
GCACGGCATCCTCACCCAGGCGTGGTCGCCGATCGGTGGCATCACCTTCTATCCGGGCTGGGGTGAGGACCGCCGCAACGTCCTGCAGGATCCGGTGATCGCCGGGATCGCCGCCGCGCACGGCAGGACGCCCGCCCAGGTGATGCTGCGCTGGCAGCTGCAGCACGGCCGGTCAGCGATCCCGAAGTCCACGAATCCGGGCCGGATCGCGGAGAACTTCGCGGTCTTCGACTTCGACCTGACCGCCGAGCAGCTCGCGAGCATCGATGCCCTGGACACCGGCGTCCGCAACGGCCCGGACCCGGACGTGCCCCGCCCGTTGTTCGAGCGAGTCATCCCGGAGGACTGACCGATCACGGCGTCAGGTGGTCCCGCAGAAACTCAGTGATCTCCGCCCGCGCGGCCCGGGCCTGCGGGACCACCCCCGGCATGCTCAGGAACGCGTGGGTGGCGCCGGGATGCTCGGTGAGCCGCGCGGGCGTCCCGGCCGCCCGCAGCCGCGCGGCGTACGCCCGGCCCTGGTCCGCGAGCGGGTCCAGGGTCGGCACCACGATCAGGGCCGGGGCGAGCCGGCCCAGGTCGGCGGCGGCCAGCGGCGAGACCGCCCGGGCGTCGGCACCGTCCGGCACGGCGAGGCGCCGCACGAACTCCAGCAGCGGCACGCTCAGCACCGGCGCGTCGGCGTGCTCCCGCATCGACGGATAGTCCAGTGCCGTCGCGGTCAGGTCGGCACACGGGTTCACCAGCACCTGAGCCCGCAGCGGCAGCCCGTCGTCGCGGGCCCGCAGCGCGGCCATCGCGGTGACCGCCGCGCCGCCGCTCTCCCCGAACACCGCGACCCGCGCGGGGTCGACACCCCACTCATCGGCCAGGCGTACCACCTCGCACAGCACGTCCCAGCCGTCGTCGACGGCGGCCAGCATCGGCGTCCGCGGGCCGATCAGCCGGTGCTCGACCGAGACCACCACGGCGGGCAGCCGCACCGCGAGGTGACTGTTGATCCAGTCGCTCTGCGGGGCGGTCCCGACGAACGCGCCGCCGTGCACGTGCACGACCAGCGGCAGGGCCACGCCGACCGGTCGCGCCGGCCGGTGCACGCGCACCCGCAGCTCGTGCTCCGGCAGCACCACCCGCTGCCAGCCGATCACGGCCTTCCGGTCCGGGAACCCGCTGATCACCCGGGTCAGCCGGGCCGACCGGGTGCGGTTCTCCGCGTCCCGGTACGCCACCAGCTGCTCGTCCGACATCGCCGCCCAGTCCGGCTCCTTCCGCAGCGCCCGCAGGATCCGGATCCCCCGTGCCGCCCGCTCGTCACCCATCGGTCCCCCTCGATCGCCGCTATTACGCTACTTCAGGTATCGGTACTAGAAGTAGCATAACTCGCTAGGGTGTGACCATGGCTTCCTCGACCCGCGCGCCCGGCCGCCCCCGCTCCGGCATCGACGCCACGGTCTTCGCCGCCACGCTGAGCACCGTCCACGAGCTGGGCTACACCCGCGCCACCGTCGACCGGATCGCCGCCACCGCGGGCATCGCGAAGACCACCGTCTACCGCCGCTGGCCCACCAAGGGCGCCCTGATCACCGCGTGCCTCGTCGACGCGTTCGGCCCGGCCCCACTGACCGGAACCGATCGCCTGGACATCATCGCCGCGGCCATCCGCTGGATCGCCGCCCGCATCGGCGAACCGGGCATCGGCGCCGCGTTCGCCGGCGTCTTCACCGACGCGGTCAACGACCCCGACCTGCGCCAGGTCCTCTCCACCCAGTTGCAGGACCCCTACCGCCTGGCCCTGCAGGAGGTCCTCGACGAACCCGAACACCGAGTCCTGTTCCTCATCGACGTCGTCGTCGGCACCCTGCTGCACCGCCTCGGCATGACCGGAAAACCCATGTCCGCCCCCGACGTCGACGCCCTGGTCCAGATGGTCCTGCAAACCTTCCGCTAAACCCTATTTGGTACGAATACCGAGCGCCCGCCCGTAGGCTACGAGCCACGTCCCGCCCGTGAGGCCACGCGACACCCGTGCCCACTCCGGACCGCAGCGCGCCCCCAGACTTTGGCTGCTTGAGTTCAAGGGAACGTTGCAACACCTGATCTGATCAGGAGTTGTTCGTGTTCGAGATCCGTGGTGATCGTCGGCCGCAGGGACGTAAGAGG
>NZ_LLZH01000322.1:0-52992 GCF_001509495.1 Actinoplanes awajinensis subsp. mycoplanecinus
CGCCCCACCAGCAGTGGCCGGTACAACCCCAGCCCCCCGCCCGCTCCGCCGGCCGCGGCCCCCTGCTGGCCGGCCTCATCGTGCTGCTCGTCCTGGTGGCCGGCGCCGCCTTCATCTGGCGCAACAGGTCCGGCGGGGTCGACCCGAAACCCACCGCCGCCGTCGCCACTGACGGACCCCTGACGGTCGCCTGGTCCAAGACCACCGCCGAGGACCGGCTTCCTCAGGACGGCGCCGCCGAGGAGGCCACCTCGTTCGCCACCTGGGTCACCGACGACCTGGTCGTCCGCGTGTCCCTGGGTGGCGTGGCCGCCTACCGGCTGGCCGACGGCACCCGGGCCTGGGCCACCGAGGTCCCGGCCGGCTCACCGGTGTGCACGGCCTCCCACGACCCGGCAGCCGGCTTCGGCGTGATCGCCTTCGGCACCGCCGAGGACCAGGTCAAGAACGGTACGGGCTGCGCCCAGATCGGCGTGATCGACCTGGCCACCGGCACGATGACGCACACCGTCCCGGTGCAGAAGACCGCCGGCACCCGCAGCATCCTCGCCGGCGTCCGGGTGATCGCCGGCGGGAGTGTCGCGGTCTACGACGACCAGAGCGCCGTGACCGCCGTCGACCTGGCGAGCGGCCGGCGGCTGTGGCGCCTGCCCACCGCCAAGTACTGCACCGACGAGGTCTTCGCGATGACCGACAAGCGCATCGTGATGGAGAGCGAATGCTTCCTCGACCGTAAGCACGACATCGTGATCCTCGACCCGGTCACCGGGAAGCAGGTGTCCGCCACCCCGATGGGCGAGGACCTGTTCTCGGTGCTGAACGTGGTCTCGGCCGACCCGGTCGTGGTTGTCGCGCTCAGCAAGGGCGGCGGTTCGGTGCTGATCACCGACGCGGCCGGCAAGAAGGTCGCCACGGTGCCGGCCAAGGCCACCGGCTGGGATCTGGACCTGATCGGCACCAGCCGCCCGAGCATCCGGGGTGGCATCGACCAGCCCGCGATGGTGGCGCACGGCGGTGTCCTGTACGCCGGCAACCGGACCGGCAACCAGGTGATCGCCTTCGACCTGAAGGACGGTCACAAGCTCTGGGACGAGCAGGGCAACCTGGGCGACCCGGCGCTCATCCGAGCCGACGACGACGGTCTGCTGGTCCTGGAGTCGAAGCTGCTCGAGGCCAGTCTGGTCCGGCTCGACCCGAGGTCCGGCCAGGTCACGGCGCTCCGCGAGGGCAAGGTGACCCGGGAGTGGGTGAGCGTCCGGTCCACCGCGATCGTCGAGCATCGGGGTCAGCTGGTGCTGACCCCCACCTACCGGACCACGGTGCTTCCCTCAGTCGTCGTCCTGCGCTGAGCTGACTCTCCGGGGCGGCAGAAAACCGCCCCGGCGGGTCAGATCCCGCCGACCCGCAGGCCCGCCCAGAGCGCCACCACCGCCGCCACCAGACAGACCGGTACGGTCGCGAGCCCCAGCAGCAGGAACTCCGACGTCCGCGGCGCCGCGTCCCGCGCGTGCAGGATCCGCCGCCACAGCAGGGTCGCCAGCGATCCCACGTAGGTCAGGTTCGGCCCGACGTTCACCCCGATCAGCACCGCCATCAGCAGCCCGGGCGAGTGCGCCGCGGCCGGCAGCAGCACCAGCGTCGCGGGCAGGTTGTTCAGCAGGTTGGCCAGGATCGCCGCGAGCCCGGCCACCGCGAGCAGCCCGAGCAGGTCGGCGTGCCGCGGCACCAGCCCGTCGATCCAGTCACCGAGCCCGTTGCTGCGGACCGCGAGCACCACCACCCCGAGCGCCAGCACGAACGCGCAGAACGCCGGGTTCGCCTCGGCGAGCAGGGTTCCCGCCCCGACCGCGCGCCGGCGCAGCAGCGGGATCGCCAGTCCGATCGCCCCGGCCGCCGCCACCCAGGCCGGGTCGACCCCGAACGGCTGCAACGCGGCGAACCCGGCCAGGGTCACGGCGAGCACCGCGAGGGCGTATTTCGGGGCCGGTCCGGGCGGTGGCGGCGCCTCGGCCTGGCCGACCAGGTCACGGGCGAAGAAGAACCGGAAGATCACGTATTCGACGGCGACCACGGCGAGCCACGGCACGGCCATCAGCGCGGCGAACCCGGCGAAGCTCAGCCCGCTGGCCGCGAACGCCAGCAGGTTGGTCAGGTTCGACACCGGCAGCAGCAGCGACGCGGAGTTGGCCAGGTGGGTGCAGGCGTAGACGTGCGGGCGGGGCCGCACCCCGGCGCGGGCCGCGACGGTCAGCACCACCGGGGTGAGCAGCACGACCGTGGCGTCCAGGCTGAGCACCGCGGTGGTCAGCGCGGCCGCCGCGAAGACCGCGGTGAGCAGCCTTTTCGGGCGGCCCCGGCCGAACCGGGCCACGGCCGCGCCGGCGTATTCGAAGACACCGTGCTTCTCCGCCAGGTACGCCAGGACCAGCACGGCGGCGAGGAAGAGCACGGTCGGGAGCAGTTCCCGCACCTCGTGGACGGCCTCGGTGAACGAGACCAGCCCGAGGGCGATGCAGAGGAGCGCGGCCGGGACGGCGGCTACCGCTTCGGGCAGGCCGCGCGGCCGGGCGACGGCGAAACCGAGCACCGCGGCCAGCAGCACGAGCGCGATGATCGTGGACACCGCCGCATCCTGCCCGGTCCGGGCAGGATGCAAACCACGGGGTCAGGCGACCGACGCGGGCTCTTCGCTCTCCACCGGCCGCAGCCGGAGCTTGGTGATCGCCCGGCCGGTGACCTCGACCACTTCGGCGGTGTGGCCGTCGATCGCCACCGTCTCGCCGGGCGCGGTCGGGATGTGCCCGAGCCGGGCCAGCACCAGGCCGGCCACCGTGGTGTAGTCGCCCTCGTCCTCCTCCTCGATCTCGACGCCGATGTCCGGCAGGTCGTGGATCGGGAACGTGCCGGGCAGCAGCATCGAGCCGTCGTCCTCGTGGATCACCGACTGGACGTCGCGGTCGGTCTCGTCGTAGATCTCACCGACCACCTCCTCGACCAGGTCCTCCATCGTGACGATCCCGTCGATCGCGCCGCGCTCGTCGACCACCAGCGCGAACTGCTGGCGCTGGGTGCGCAGCTGGCGCATCGCGTCGGCGATCTTCAGCGTCTCGGGCAGGAAGAGCGGGGTGAACATGTGCTCACGGACCGGGCCCTCGGCGCCGACCAGGTCACGCAGGTGCACCACGCCGAGCACGTCGTCGAGGCCCATCGGGCCGGTCACCGGGGCGCGCGAGTGGCCGCCGTCGACGAGCAGCTGCAGCGCCTCGGGCGCGGGCAGCTGGGCCGGCAGCACCAGCACGTCGCGGCGCGGCACCAGGATCTCCCGCAGGATCCGGTCGGCGATCTCGAACGCGCCGCTGATGATGGTGCGCTGCTCCGCGGTGAAGTCCTGCTGCTGGGCGACCATGTCGCGGATCTCCTCGGTGCTGACCTCCTCGCGGCCCGCGTCCGGGTCGACACCGGCCATCCGCACCACCAGGTCGGTGCTCTTGCCGAGCAGCCAGTTCGCCGGGCGGGACAGGGTGGCCAGGATGTCGAGCGGCCGGGCCACCAGCATGGCCCAGCCCTCGGCCCGCTGCATCGCGATGCGCTTGGGCGCGAGCTCGCCGATGACCAGCGTGAAGAACGTCAGGACCAGGGTGACGACCACGATCGAGGCGGGCTCGGCAGCGGTGCCGAGGAAGCCGAGCGGCTTGATCAGCGGCTGGGCGAGCGAGACCGCGGCGGCCGCCGAGGCCAGGAACCCGGCCAGGGTGATGCCGATCTGGATGGTGGCGAGGAACCGGTTCGGGTCCCGGGCGAGTTTCGCCAGGGTGCGACCGGTTCGGCTCTGCCGCTCCAGGCGCTGGAGCTGGCTCTCGCGGAGCGAGATCAGTGCCATCTCACTGCCGGAGAAAGCTGCGTTGAGCAGCACGAGAACCACGACGAGGACTACTTGCCACCCGTATCCGCCCACGGCGGACATCAACTCCTTCGCTGACTGAGACTCAGCGCCGGACCCCGGCGCTGAGTTCCGTGAAGGTACCCAGCAAAGCTGAATGCCATTCCCAGGAAACCCGGTCGTATGAAACGGGAGCGCGGCGGGGTGAAGCTCAGTCACGCGAAGATCAAGATCAAATTCAGAAGATCGATGTCGTGCGTCCGCTGGGGTACAGATCGTCGCTCCCGCCGGGACCCCTGCGGGCTTCGCTGGCCGCTACGCGTCCAGACCGCGAAGCCCTCCGGGGCGACGTCCGCGGGTGGTCACGGTCACCCCTCGGCGTGTGAAGTTGCGGCGCGCTCCGCACCGAAAGTCCCCACGCTCGGGGCAAACCCCCCGCTGCGTGGGGAGTTGCGGCGCGCTCCGCACCCGAAGTCCCCACGCTCGGGGCAAACCCCCGCTGCGTGGGGAGTTGCGGCGCGCTCCGCACCACAACTTCACACGCTCGGGGCGGGTTCGGCTTCGATGATGAAGACGGAGCCGCCCGCCGGGTGGGGCTCGTAGCGGACGTCGCCGTTGTTGGCCCGGGCCAGGCTGCGCACGATGTAGAGCCCCAGCCCGGTCCCCCGGATCGTGTCGGCCGTCTGATCCGCCCGGGCCAGCCGCTCGAACAGCCGGGGCAGGAACTCGTCCGGCACACCCGGCCCGGTGTCCTCGATCCGGAGCCCGATCCGGTCCCCGGCCGGCTCGATCCGCAGCGCGCTCGCCCCGCCCGCGTACTTCGCCGCATTGGAGAGCAGGTTGACCACCATCTGCTGCAGGTGCGACGGGTTGAACAGCACGGTGGCGTCCGGGCCGAGCAGCGGGATGTCCCGGTTGCCACTGGAGTCCAGCGCCCGCCGCACCTCGGCGCGCAGCGACACCCGCTCGCGGACCGCGTGGATGTTCCCGGCGTCCAGGCTGACCATGGCGAGCACCTCGCCGACGATCTCGTCGAGCCGATCGGCCTGCCGGCTGATTATCTTGATGGCCCGGTGGTGCGGGCTCGCCGGGTCCACCTCCTCGGCGAGCATCTGGCTGTAGCCGAGGATCGCCGACAACGGGTTGTTGATCTCGTGGCCGAGCATCCCGATCATGTCGAGTTTGAGCTGGTCGGCGGCCTCCAGCTCGAGGTTGCGCTCGGACAGCGCGGCGGCCGCCTGGTCACGGGCGCGCTCCGCGGCGCGGCGGGTGGAGATGTCGGTGGCCACCACGATCAGGTGCTTGGGCCGCCCCTCCGCGCCGCGCACCACCGACACGGTCGCCTCGGTGTCCACCCAGTGCCCGTCGGAGTGCCGCAGCCGCGCCTCGTGCGCGTACGCGTCGGTCTCCCCGGTGAACAGCCGAGCGATCTTGCGGTGTGCCGCGCCCATGTCCTCCGGGTGCATCAGCTCCTCGGCGGTCCGGCCGATCAGGTCCTGCGGGCTGCGGCCGACCATGTCGGCGAACGCCTGGTTCACCGCGACCAGCGTGCCGTCCAGCCCGCGCACCAGCTGGCCGACCGCGGACTGGGTGAACTGCGCCCGGAAGCGCTGCTCGTTGAGCGCGACCGCCTGCTGCGCGGCCCGCGCCACGCTGACATCGGTGTTGATCTCCAGGACCTGGACCGGTCCGTCCGCCGGCCGGTGGACGACCTGGCGGCTGAGCACGGTGACCAGCTGCCCGGTGGCGGTGAGGTGCTGCAGCTCGCCGTCCCAGCAGCCGTCCCGCTCCAGCGCCGCGGCCTGCTCCTCGAACGTGCCGCCACCGAGGTAGTTGGTGCTGAACAACCGGTGGGTGACCCGGCCCTGCGCGGCGTCGGCCGGCCAGCCGTAGAGACGCTCGGCGCCGGTGTTCCACCAGAGGATCTCGCCGGCCAGGTCACGGACGATCACCCCGGCCGGGATCAGGTCGAGCAGCCGCGCCTGGCGGTGCAGCTCGGCGTTCGCGGCACGGCTCGCGGTCACGTCCTCCACCTGGACCACGGCGTACGGATGGGTCCCCGGACCGGTCTCGCCCATCGCCACCCGCGCCTGGATCCAGACGGTGTGCCCGTTCTTGTGCACGTACCGCTTCTCCACCTTGACCGAGTCCAGCGCTCCCGAGGCGAGCCGGCGCAGCACGTCGGCGGTCGCTTCGAGCTCGTCGGGGTGGTGCAGGTCCCCGAACGACATCGTGGTCAGCTCGTCCGCCGAGTACCCGGTGATCGCCGTCATCGCCGGGTTGGCGTTCAGGTAGCGGCCGAACGTCGCCTCCTCCGTGCTGCACAGCAGCAGGCCGAGCGGCGAGTTCTCGAAGGTCTGCCGGAACCGGGTCTCGCTCGACTCGAGCGCGGCCAGGGTCTTGGTCCGCTCGGCCAGCAGCGCGACGCTGGCCTCGTAGTCCTCGGCGTGCCGCAGCGCGGCGCCCACCGTGCCGGCGACCAGCTCCAGGTGGCAGGCGTCGTCGGCGTCGAACGCGTTCCGCTCGCTGCTGGCGATCTTGAGGACGCCGATCGCCCGGTCCCGGTTGAACAGCGGTGTCACGCACATCGAGCGCACCCCGGTGCTCCGGCAGATCCCCCGGTTGGCCCGCTCGTCGCTCTCCACGTCGGCGCAGTGCGTGGGCCGGCCGTCGGCCAGCGCCGAGCCGCTCACCGAGTCCGCGATGCCCTGGTACTTGCCGACGTGCTCGGCCAGCATCCCGGCGCCGGCCACGTACCGCAGCAGGTCGCCCTCGATCAGCTCGACCATCGCGCCGTCGGCGGCCGGGAACGCGGCCACCGCCTGCTCGGCGACCACCCGCAGCACCAGGTCGCGGTCCTGTGCCACCGAGGAGACGGCCCGCTGGGTCTCGACCGCGGCCAGCAGCGCGCGGGTGTACCGCTCGGCGCGCGCGACGGCCGCGGGGTCCTCGGCGACCACCTGGCGGAGTCGTTCCAGTTCCGCCCGCTCCGCGGCGTCGAGCGCCTGCATCTCGGCAGTCTGCACCTCGGTGTTATCGACGCGCGGCCGCGGAACCTGAGGCCGGGCCTCAGCCGGGCACGACCCGGCAGATGCCGTCGAGCATCAGGTCGACCGAGCGGTCGGCGGCGGCGCGGGCGGCGGCCGCGTCGGCGGTGGCCTCGGCGACCCCCTGGACCATGGTGAACAGCAGGGCGAGGTCGTCCGGGACCAGGTCGGCGCGGACGTGGCCGTGCTCGCGGGCCTGCCGCATCGGCGCGTCGAAGGCGGTCAGGGCGCGCTGCCGGAACCGGTTCTGGGTGGCCGGGTCGAGCCGGCGGATCAGCACCACGAGGCCGCGCATGGCGATCTGGGTGTGCAGCACCGAGCGCAGCAGTTGCCGGAAGTGCTCCGGGTGCGGGCCCAGGCTGGCGGCGGCCTGCTCCAGGCGTTCGAGCTGGTGCTCGATCACCGCGGCGGTGAGCGCGTGCCGGTCCGGGAAGTGCCGGTAGAGCGTGGCCTGGCCGACGCCGGCCCGCCGGGCGATCTCCGGCATCAGGGAGACCGGGTCGCCCTCGGTCAGCACCTCGCTCGCGGCCAGGACGATGGCCGCGCGGTTGCGCTGAGCGTCGCGGCGACGCGCAGTCGGGGTTCCGTAGAGCAACTTCCACCCCCCTTACCGACGGGTTACGTTACCGGCCGGTAACGAGAATGTCATCACCTTCACTTTCTCGGTACCACTTCCTACGCTGCCGCCACGACGTCGCCATACCCACCCGAGTTGCCCCAGGAGTGCGCTATGGCACCACACCGCCTTTTTTCGGTTTTCAGTGGTTTATTGCTCGTTCTTGCCGTCCTCACCGGCACCGCGACGTCCGCTTCCGCAGCACCCACCACCGCTCTGCAGGCCGTCGAGATATCCGGCGCCGGCGGCGTGGCGCTGAAGGCCAACTGGATCGCGCCAGCCGCCGCCGGGCAGCACCCGGCGATCGTGTTCCCGTCCAGCTGGGGACTCAACGACGTGGAGTACATCGCCCAGGCCAAGATCCTGGCCGGGCGCGGCTTCGTGGTGGTGTCGTACACCCCGCGCGGCTGGTGGCTCTCCGGCGGGACGATCGACACGGCCGGGCCGCAGGACATGGCCGACCTGTCCAAGGTCCTGGACTGGACGATCGCGAACACGCCCACCGACCCGGCCCGGATCGGGGCGGCCGGTATCTCCTACGGCGCCGGGATCAGCCTGCTCGGCTCCGGCACCGACAAGCGGATCCGCGCGGTCGCGGCGCTCAGCGGCTGGTCCGACCTGGTCTACTCGCTCTACTCCGGCTCGACCCGGCACCGGCAGTCGTCCGGGCTGCTGCAGCTGGCCGCCCAGCTGGTCGGCAAGCCCAGCCCCGAGCTGAGCACCGCGCTCGCCGACTTCAACGCGAACAAGAACGTCGGCCAGGTGCAGGCCTGGGCGAAGGCCCGCTCGGCGGCCACCTACCTGGACGCGATCAACGCGAACCAGCCGGCCGTGCTACTCGCCAACGGCTGGGGCGACTCGTTCTTCCCGCCCAACCAGCTGACCGGCTTCTTCGGCAAGCTGACCACCCCGAAGCGCCTCGAGCTGCGCCCCGGTGACCACGCCATCGCCGAGCTGACCGGCGTGCTGGGCCTGCCGAACGACGCCTGGCAGAGCCTGTACGAGTGGTTCGACCACTACCTCGGCGGCCAGCCCAACGGCGCCGAGACCGAGCCCGCCGTGCAGGTCAAACCGCTGAACGCGTCGGCCGAGGGCTACGCCTCCTGGTCCGCGCTCTCCGGCACCGCCCGCCGGTACGGCCTCGGCAAGATCCGGCTGCTGGACGGCACCGGGCTGCTCGGCGGCGCGACCTCCACCGGGTGGACCAAGAAGCTGCCCACCGACAAGGACACCCTCGCCAGTGGTGGCGTGGTGCTGCTGACCAACGGCGCCGCGGCGATCACTGGCGAGCAGCCGTCGGTCTGGCTGCCGTTCGTCGACCGCACCCGGGCCGGCGTCTGGGCGGCCGACCGCCCGTCGAGCGCCCAGCACATCCGCGGGGTGCCGAAGGTGCACCTGGAGCTGACCGGCACCGCCGCGACCGGCACCGTGGTCGCCTACCTCTACGACCTGGACACCCTGGGCACCGCCAAGCTGATCACCCACGCCCCGGTCTCCTGGCTGGACGCGCCGGGCACCACGAGCGTCGACGTGGACCTGTTCGCCACCGCGTACGACCTGCCGGCCGGGCACTCGCTGACCCTGGTGGTGGACACCGTCGACCCGCTCTACTACGACGAGAACGCCGCGGGCGGCTCGGTCACCGTGACCGGCGGGTCCTACGTGGACGTGCCATTGCAATAGCATCGCCATAAATAGACATGAGAAATGGGTCACCGCGTCGCGCGGTGGCCCATCTCCATTACGGAACCGCGGGAAACACGACCGAAGCATTCACGTCATTGCTCTTTCCATTGCTCGCACCACCCCGGAAATACCGCACCTCTAAGTTCTTCAGGTGCGGTCCGATGTGGGGGGTCCCGTGCGCGCACGATCGATCATGGCCATTCTGACAATCCTGGCGACAACACTTCTGGTGACACCGGCTCAGGCGGCTCCACCTGCGGATTTCCAGACCTCGCTGGTGATCGGCGGCGACCTTGACGAACCGTCGGGTTTCGAGTTCGCGCCGGACGGGCGGATCTTCATCCTGGAGCGTTCCGGCACCATCAAGATCTTCAAGAACGGTCATCTGCTGGCCACGCCGTTCGCCGAGTTGCCGTCCGAGCCGACCGGCGACCGCGGACTGATCGGTATCGCATTCGATCCCGATTTCGGGGTTGCCAACCATTATGTCTACTTTTATTACACCGGTCTCGACCTGCACAATCGCCTGGTCCGCTTCGACGCGTCCGGCGACGTCGGCACCGACGGGCCGTTCACCATCTTCCGCACCGAGTCGCTCTCCCAGCAGCTGCACGTGGGCGGCAGCATCCGGTTCGGCCCGGACGGCAAGATGTATTTCGCGGTCGGCGACAACGGCTACTCCAGCAACGCCCAGGTGCTGACGAACCCGCACGGCAAGATCCTGCGGATCGACAAGGACGGGTCGATCCCCGCCGACAACCCGTTCTACGGCCAGGCCGGCAAGCAGCAGGAGATCTGGGCGTACGGCTTCCGCAACCCCTGGCGTTTCCAGTTCGACCCGCTGACCGGTGAGCTCTACGGCGGCGACGTCGGCGACTACACCTGGGAGGAGGTCAACCACATCGTCAAGGGCGGCAACTACGGGTGGCCGCTCAAAGAGGGCAAGTGCACGGCGGGTTGCGCCGGCTTCATCGACCCGATCTACACGTACCCGCACGACGGGGTGAGCGCCGCGTCGGTCGGCGGCCCGATCTACCGCGGCGACCAGTTCCCCGCGGAATATCAGGGCAATCTCTTCTTCGGCGACTACGCCAAGGGTTTCATCCGCCGCGCACAGCTGGACGCGAACGGCAACGCCGTCGCGGTCAGCGACTTCGACGCGGCGGCCGGCTCGGTGGTCGACATGAAGGTCGGCCCGGACGGCGCGCTGTACTACGTCACCTACATCCCCGGGCGGCTCTACAAGGTCACCTGGAGCCTGGGCAACCACGCGCCGACCGCCGTCGCGAGTGCCGACGTGTCCGGCGGGCAGGGGCCGCTGACCGTGCACTTCTCCGCCGACGGCAGCACCGACCCGGACGGCGACGCGCTGACCTACGCCTGGGACTTCGGCGACGGCACCACGTCCGGAACGAAGAATCCGGCGAAGACCTATCCGGCCACCGGGGTCTTCGAAGTCGCACTGACCGTCACCGACAGCGAGGGACACGCCAGTACGGCGATCCCGATCGTCATCCAGGTCGGCATCCCGCCGACCGTCCGGATCGCGGTCCCGGCCGACGGCGCCACCTACCGCGCCGGCGACACGGTCACCTACAACGCGTTCGCCACCGACGCGGCCGGCTTCGACCTCGACGACGCGGACATCAAGACCACAGTGGTGCTGCACCACGGCACCCACATCCACCCGTTCGTCGGCCCGCTGACCGGCCGGGCCGGCCGGTTCACGGTCCCGGCCACCGGCGAGTCCTCCGCCGACACCTGGTACGGGATCACCACCACGGCCACCGACGCGAACGGCCTGAGCGCCGCCGCGTCGATCACCATCCGGCCGGTTACCAGCACGTTCACCATCACCTCCGATCCGCCCGGGCTGCCGCTGCACCTGGACGGCATCCCGGAGGAGACGCCGCACGAACGGCTCGGCGTGGTCGGTTTCCAGCGTGAGGTCTACGCCCCGCCGACCGCCACGGCCGCCGACGGCACCGTCTACCACTTCACCGGCTGGTCCGACGGCAAAGGCATGCGGCACCCGATCGTGACCCCGGAGCAGCCGGTCACGTACACCGCGTCGTACGCGAAATCCCCGGCCTGGACCGCGACCTTCTATGCGAACCCGAACCTGGCCGGAGCCCCGGTCCTGACCCGCAGCGATCCGAGCATCGACTTCCTCTGGGGCGGCGCGGCCCCGGACCCGGCGGTGCCGGCCGACGGCTTCTCGGCCCGGTGGACCAAGAAGCAGTACCTCGCCGCCGGCCGGTACCGGTTCACCAGCGTCTCGGACGACGGCGTGCGCCTCTACATCGACCGCACCCTGGTCCTGGACCAGTGGCAGGGCCAGTCCGGCACCGCCTACGACTGGATCGGCGACCTGGGCGCGGGCATCCACACGATCACCTACGAGTACTACGACCAGGGCGGCGACGCACTGGCCAAACTGGACTGGGCCGGCGCGATCGACCAGCCCGACGACACCTGGAAAGCCTCGTACTGGGATGTCACCGGCGCCGGGTCGAGCCCGACCATGCCGTCCAGGACACCGGACCTGACCAGCGCCGAGACCGCGATCGATCACGACTGGGGCACCGGCTCGCCCGACCCGTCGATACGACCGGATCACTTCGCGGCCCGCTGGACCAGGACCCTCAGCCTGGCACCCGGCGAGTACACGTTCACCACCACCGCGGACGACGGCGTCCGGCTCACCGTCGACGGCCTGCGCCTGATCGACGCCTGGCAGGACGGCGCGAGCCGCACCCGGACCGCGACCACCCTGCTCGGCGGCGGCCCGCACACGGTGACCATGGAGTACTACGAGAACTTCGGCGACGCGGTGGCGCGGCTGACGTTCGCGCAGACCGCCGACGCCGCCGACCCGGTCGACTGGACGGCCGAGTTCTGGAACACCGCGGCCCCGGCCGTCCCGGCCCGCGCGCCGGACCTGACCCGCACCGACTCGGTGATCAGCAACGACTGGGGCGGCGGCTCCCCCGACCCGGCGATCACGAACGACCACTTCGTGGCCCGCTGGACCCGCACCGACACCCTGCCGGCCGGCGTCTACCGGTTCGCCGGCGCCAGCGACGACGGCATCCGGGTCTACCTGGACGGCGCACCGATCGTCGACAGGTGGGTGAACCAGAACGACACGTTCAGCACCGACCGCCTGGTGCTCTCCGGCACGCACACGATCCGCGTCGAGTACTACGAGAACGACGGCGGCGCGCTCGCCCGGTTCGGTTACCAGCGGATCGGCGACGTCGGCCCGGTCGACGCGTGGACCGGCGAGTACTTCGCCGACCCGGCGCTGACCGGCCCGCCCGCGGTGACCCGGCAGGACGATGCGGTCGCCTTCGACTGGGGCGGTGGCAGTCCCGATCCGGCGCTGCCGGCCGACGGGTTCTCGGCCCGCTGGACCAAGACGATCACGTATCCGGCCGGCACCTACCGCTTCGCCGTCACCGGTGACGACGGCGTCCGGGTCCGGCTGGACGGCGCGATCGTCGTCGACGGCTGGTCCGACCACGGGCCGGCCACCTTCACCGCCGACCTCGCCCTGACCGGCGAGCACGTCGTGACCGTCGAGTACTACGAGAACGGCGGCGGCGCGCTCGCCCGCTTCACACAGACCGCCCTGTAGCCAACAGCCCCGGCCAAGAGGAGATCTTCGATGGCGGATCTGTCGCCAACCCGGCTCAAAACCATCCCGGAATCCGTCGCCGCGCCGCCGATAGTCAGCGTGGTGGTGCCGACCCGCAACGAGGCGGAGAACGTCGGCCCGCTGGTCGAGCGGTTGCGGGCCGCGCTCGGTGCGATCCCCGCCGAGATCGTCTTCGTCGACGACAGCGACGACGAGACGCCCCGCGTGATCACCGAAATTCATGATCAAAACCCGGCTTTGGTACGACTGGTGCACCGTCCGGCGGGAGCTCGCCCCGGTGGGCTCGGTGGCGCGGTCGCGGCCGGGCTGGCCACCGCCCGCGCCGAGTGGGTGGTGGTGATGGACGGCGACCTGCAGCACCCGCCGGAGACCGTCCCGGAGCTGCTCGCCGCCGGCCAGGTCGACCAGGCCGAGGCGGTGGTGGCCAGCCGCTACCGCACCCGCGGCCGGGTCGACGGGCTCAGCGGCGCGTTCCGCCGGAGTGTCTCGCGGGCCACCGGCACCCTGGCCCGGCTGGTCTTCCCGGTCCGGCTGCGCGCGGTCACCGACCCGATGAGCGGGTTCTTCGCGGTCCGCCGGGACCGGGTCCGCACCGCCGAGCTGCGCCCGCAGGGGTACAAGATCCTGCTCGAGGTGCTGGTCCGCAGCCGGATCCGGCAGGTCGCCGAGGTGCCGTACACGTTCCAGCCCCGGCACGCCGGCGAGAGCAAGGCGTCGTTCCGGGAAGGGCTGCGCTACCTGCGGCAACTCGCGGTGCTGCGGCTCGCCGCGATGCGCCGGCCGGACTCCGCGCTCGGCCGGCTGGCCGGGTTCGCGGCCGCCGGTGCGCTCGGCACCGCGGTCAACTCGGCCGCGCTGTGGGCGTTCGGGGAGGCCGCCGGGCTGCCGTACCTGCTCGCCGCGTTCCTGGCCGTGCAGGTCGCGATCGTCGGCAACTTCGCGATCGTGGACCGGCTCGTCATGCACCCCGGCGAACGGACCACCAGCCGCCGGTTCGGCCGGTTCCTGCTGCTCAACAACACGCTCACGCCGATCCACCTGGGCCTGCTCTACGCCCTAGTGCAGCTCGGCGGCCTGCACTACCTGAGCGCCAACCTGGTCGCGATCGTGGTGGTCTTCGCACTGCGCTACGCGGTGACCAGCGCCTGGGTCTACGGCATCCCGACCGGTGGCGGCGCGGACGCGAGACGCTTGTTCGGCGCGGTCCGCCGGGCGGTGCAGACCCGGATCACCCTCGCCGTGGTGCTCACCGCGGTGGCCTGCCCGGCGCTGCTCTCGATCACCTGGAACGGGCTGTGGAGCCGCGGGCCGGGTGTGTCGCTGCTGATCCCCCTCGCGGCCGCGGCGGCGCTGATCGCCGGACGGGTACGGCCCGCACCGGACGAGCCGGACGTGCACGACCGGCAGACCGACGGGCTGCTGGCCACCGGCTTCCTGGCCGCGGCGGCCACCCTGCTGCTGGTGATGCCCGCGCCGGACCGGACCGGGTGGCTGGTGCCGGCCGCGTGCGCGTACCTGGCCGGCGCGGCGGTCCTGCTGGTCGGCACGCGGACGGCGGCGCGGCTGCGGTGGGCGCTGCTGCTGCCCGTGGTCGCGATCGGCGGCCTGCTCCCGGCGTCCACGGTGGACGCCGTGAACGGCGGGCTGCGGGCCGCGGTCGCCGTGCTCGGGCGGCCCGCCGGACCGGTGGACTCCGGTGGGGCGCTCGTCACGACGTACGAAAAAGCCTCACTCACCCTGCCCTCGGCGGATCTGCCGGGAACCGCCCTCCTCGGCGGCGCGGCCTGTCTTCTGATCTGTGCCCTGGTGATCTCCGGGGCGCGGCCGGTGGCGCTGGGGCGCGCGGTCCTCGCGTCGGTCGTGCTGGCCGCGGTGACCGTCGGCGCGCTGCTCGCGGTGCTGCTCACCGGACGCCTGCTCGGCCCGGCGGCGTTCCGCGTCGCGGCGTTGCCGGTCACCGTCGACCTGCTGCTCACCGCGATCGTGGTGATCTTCGTGGCCCGGTGGTCGCGGCGCGCGCCACAACCCGCGCCGATGGCCGTGCGGCCCTACCTGCCGCGGGCCCGGTTCGCGCTCGTCGCCCTGGTCGCGGTCGCGGTGCTGCTCGGCCTGCAGTCGCTGCCCGCCGCCCTCGCCCTCGCCGGCCCGGCTCCTTCCCCCGCCGAGGTTGCTCCTTCCCTCACCGAGGCCGTCCGATGAACGAGAAGTTCGGTGCGCACTCCGCGCACATGGTGCTGACCAAGCCGCAGCGGCTCGGGCTGATCGTGGCGATCGTCCTGATCGGGGTGGTCGCGGTGCTGCGGCCGATGCTGGTGCTGCAGACCGTGGTGGCGTTCGTGACCATCGCCTACACCGCGGCGCTGGCGTTCCGGGTGGTGCTCGTCTACGCCGCCGGCCGCGGCCAGCACCAGGTGCGGGTCAGCGACGAGGAGGCCCGCGCGGTGCCGGACGCGGACCTTCCGGTGTACACCGTGCTGGTGCCGGCCTACCGGGAACCGGACGTGATCGGGCTGCTCATGCAGCATCTCGGCGCGATCGAATACCCGCGCGACAAGCTCGAGGTCATCCTGCTGTTGGAGGAGGATGACCGGGAGACGATCGCGGTGGCGCAGGCGGCGCTGGCCGGCTCGTGGGCGCAGATCCTGGTGGTGCCCGAGTCGCAGCCGAAGACCAAGCCGAAAGCCTGCAACGTCGGCCTGGAACGGGCCACCGGCGAGCTCGTCACGATCTACGACGCCGAGGACATCCCGGACCCGTTGCAGCTGCGCCGGGCCGTGGTGGCGCTGCGCCGGCTCGGACCGTCCTATGTGTGCCTGCAGGCCGAGCTGAGCTACTTCAACGTCGACCAGAACCGGATCACCAAGTGGTTCGCGCTGGAGTACGCCACCTGGTTCCGGTCGCTGCTGCCCGGCCTGGTCGCGCTGCGGATGCCGATCCCGCTCGGCGGCACGAGCAACCATTTCCGTACGCGGGAACTGCGGGACCTGGGCGCCTGGGACCCGTACAACGTGACCGAGGACGCCGACCTCGGGATCCGGCTGGCCCGCTCCGGGTACCGGGTCGGCGTGCTCTGGTCGGTGACCCTGGAGGAGGCGAACTCCGACTTCATCAACTGGATCAAGCAGCGCAGCCGCTGGTACAAGGGCTACCTGATGACCTGGCTGGTGCACCTGCGCTCGCCGCGGGCCACGTTCCGCCAGCTCGGGTGGCGCGGCCTGCTCTGCCTCAACCTGTTCGTCGGCGGGACACCCCTGGCGGCACTGCTCAATGCGGTGCTGTGGGCCACCACGCTGCTGTGGTTCCTGGACCGCCCGGCCGTCCTTCAGGAGATCTTCATCGCGCCGTACTACTACCTCGGCCTGTTCTGCCTGGTCTTCGGCAACGCCACGGTGATCTACCTGAACGTCCTGTCGGTACGCACGATGGACCGCCCCGATCTGCTCGGCACCGCCCTGCTGTCACCGGGGTACTGGGTGATGATGAGCCTGGCCGGCGCGAAGGCGGCCTGGCAGCTGGTGTTCAAGCCGTCGTACTGGGAGAAGACCACGCACGGGCTGCACCTGCCCAAGACCGCCGCTGCTCCGGAGGTGGCCGATGTCTGATCTCCTGTCCCGCCCGGTGGTGTCTCCTGCGGTGCGGCGCCGTCGTGCTCCTCTCTGGAGCGAGCGTCGCGCCGTGATCCTCAGCTGCGCCGTGGTCTACCTCGGCCTGGCCCTCTGGTTCTGGCACCACCAACTGCTGCCCGGCGACGCGATGAGCCGCCTGGCCAACGGCTACTACGTGTTCTACAGCCGCGACCCGCACCTGGCCGCGATCGGTTTCGTGTGGAACCCGCTGCCGTCGCTGATCCTGTTGCCGTTCCTGCCGCTGACCCACCTGTTCCCGGCCCTGACCCAGCAGGCCCTGCTGGCCCCGCTGGTCTCGGCGGTCCTGATGACCGCGACCGTCGCGGTCGCCCACGACGTCCTGCGGCGCACCGGCCTGCGGCGGGTGCCGCGCCTGCTGCTCACCGTCGCTTTTGCCGCACATCCGATGACGCTGTTGTATGCCGGCAACGGGATGAGCGAGGCGTGCTTCCTGCTGTGCCTGCTGCTGGCGGTCCGCTCCTTCCACATGTGGCTGGCGGAGGGCAGGGTGGAGCTGCTGGTGCCGCTGGGGTTGGCGTTGGCGTTGGGCTACGGCGCCCGGTATGAGGCCTTGGCCCCGGCCGCGGCGGTCACGGTCGTCGTCACCCTGGTCACCTACCTGGGCACCACCATCCACCGCATCTCCCGCGGCCCGGACTCCCCAGCGCGCGGCCCGGACTCCGGGGCGCCGGGGGCGAGCCGGGCTCGACGGTGGTCGCTGGCTCGTGCGGATGCCGTGATCGTCGGCCTTCCGCCGTTCCTGGCCTTCGTGCTCTGGGCCGCAGCCAGCAAGATCATCGTGGACCAGTGGTTCGCCACGTTCTCCTCGCAGTACGGCAACTCCACCCAGGTCGACACCGCAGCCTCGGACATCTCCTCGGTGACCGGCGCCGACCTCCCCAGCCGCACGGTCTACTGGCTGCAGCAACTGATCGGCCTGTCCCCGGTGGCCCTGCTCCTGACCGCGATCGCCCTGGTGATCGCATGGCGCCGCCGTGACCTCCGGGTCATGGCACCGATCACCGTGCTCGGCTCGGTCCTGGCCTTCGACGCCCTGGCCTTCCTCTCCGGAACGTCCTTCGGCTGGCTCCGCTTCAACATCACGGTCATCCCGCTGGGCGTCCTGGTAGCCGGCCACCTGATCGCCTGGGCCCTCCCGCCGGCCCCACTCCCGGCCGGCGCCCCGGCCATCGCAGCGCCCGGCACCCCGGCCTCGCCATCCCCCGGCCTGCCCGGAGCCGACCCCTCGGGCCTGCCCGGAGGTCCCTCCCCGAGCGTGCCTGGTGGCGGGCCTTCGGGCCTGCCGGGCAGCGCTTCCCCGAACGTGCCTGGCGGTGCCTCCCCGAGGCTGCCGGGAGCTGGGTCTCCGGGCCGGCCCGGTGCCGATTTCGGAGGTTTTGCCGGGTCTGGTTCCGGCGTGGTGCGACGGGCGCTCGCGGTGGCCGTGATCGTTGCCGTGTTCGCCGCGGTCCCGGGCACTCTCGCCGTGCTCAGCCGGTCGACCCTGGCCCGCGAGGAAGCCGAATGGGTGACCGATTCCGGCTCGGAACGCCGCCGCGAACTGACCCAGATCGACGCCCGGGTAGCCGCCGACCTCGACGCCCTCGACCTCCCGGACGGCGCCGTGATCACCGACGCCGCCTACGCGTTCGGCGTCGTCCTCTCCAGCGACCGCCCCCGGCAGTTCGTCATCACCCCGGACCGCGACTTCACCCCCGCCCTGACCGACCCCGCCACCCACCACGTGCAGTACTTGTTGCTCTCCGCCGACGGTTCCGCCGACGCCGTCCGCATAGCCCGCTACGGCCCCGACCCCACCGCCGTCCCCGAAACCGGAGTCCGCACCTGGCGCGACGCCAACGGCGGCCTCCAATGGACTCTCGTCCCCGTCCCCTGACCACCAGCTCGACCCGGCATGCCTCATCGCGGGGCGCGCAGCCCAGCCCGGCGTGCGACAGCCCGGGGCGCGCAGCGCAGCCCGCAACCCTCAAAACCGCGAACCCGCAACAGGCTCCCGGCTGGCCCCCAGGGGTGTCTCCCCACCCACAAGGCACCCCTGGGACCCAGCCACCCCCCACGAACTGGCCCCACACCCCAACCCGCACCAAGACCTCCACCACAACACCTCCCCGGCTGGGTCCCAGGGGTGTCTCCCGACCCACAAGGCACCCCTGGGACCCAGCCGGCCCCCACGAGCTGGCCCCCAGGGGTGCCTCACCACCCCTCACACACCCCCAGGACCCAGCCGGGGCCGGGACCTGCGCCGCAGCCGGAAGTGGAATGCCGCAAAAGCCGGCCCGAGGACGCGATCATCCATCCGATGTGGAGTCCGGCACCGCGGCGCGACCGTGCGCCAGGGGACGCATCGTCCCGGCCGCACGCGGATCCGGCGACCGCCCCGCTGCCGCAGACCGCGCACCGGCCTCGGAATCCACCCCCTCCGGCCCAGGCGGAGACGCCGAGTCCGGATCAGAAGACCGCGCCGCCCCAGACGGAGACGCCGAGTCCGGACCGGAAGACCGCGCCACTCCAGACAGAGACGCCGAGTCCGGACCGGAAGACCGCGCCGGTTCCGGGTCAGGATCCGATCCCGGCAGAGACCCCGACTCCAGCGGCGCCCGCACGGCCGGGAGTGCGGGGCCGCCGAGCAGCACCGCATACGGAGTGTCCGGCGCGACAGGCCGCCTCCGGGAACGACGCCGGCGCAGCACCACCAAGATCAACGGCAGGACGAGCAGCACCGCCACGGCACCGCCCAGCAGCCGATACCGCCGCACCCCCGCCTCCGGGACGGGTTGCCCGAGCGTGGTCTCGCCCGACAGCACCAACCCCCCGGCCGTCACCCTGACCACGATCCGAGCGGGCAGCCGCGCCGGTGTGGCGAACCGCACCAGACAGCGACCGCTCAGCGTCGTCTCCACCTGATCGAGAGCGGACACCACCGCGGGCTCCTCGGCCGGCGCGAAGAACCCGCCGGTCGCGGCCGCGGCGGATGACCAGTAACGGTCCGGGTCGGTGGTGCCGACCACGACGAGCAGGATCCCGGCTGCCCGGAACCGATCAGCCAGCCGCGGAGCGCTCAGCCCGGCGATCCCGGCGGCGGTGGTGTAGAGCAGGACCACCCGCCGCCCCGCCGTCGCACCCGGGAACTGTCGCGTGGCCAGTGTCAGCGCCGCCTCGGTGTCCCGCTCGCCGCCGGCGCTGACCGTGCCCAGTGCCCGGACCACCCCGCTCGGCCCGCGCACCGGCCCGGCGATCACCGCGGCCGGACGGCGGTCGGTGATCACCACGCTCCGGGTCCGGGCCGGCGCGGCGAGGCTGAACCTGGCCCCGGCGCTGAGCCAGCCCGGCAGCGCGTCCGCGCCCTCCGCCGACGCGTCGACCACCATGGACACCGTCAGTTCCGGCGAGACGACCGGCAGCAGCCGCGCTTTCTGCGGCACGTCGTCGCTGGTCACCGTGACGGTTCGCGCACCGGACGCCGCCGCGCCCACGTCGACCACGAGCGTGGTCTCCCCCGCCCCGCCGAGCACCGCGTCGATCGGCAACGGCGCCACCTCACCCCCGGGCACCGGCGGCACAAGAAGCCCCCCGGGCACCGGCGGCACAAGGAGGACCGAGGACACCGGCGGCACAAGAAGCGCCCCGGGCACCGGCGGCATGAGGAGCACCGCGGCCACCAGTGCCGCGGCCCGCTCACGCCAGGTCGGCGAACGCGATGACATTGTCCCGATAGCTTCCCCGGGCACGGTCGAAGCCGCCCCCGCACGTCACCAGCCGCAGCGTCGGTTCGAGGGTCGGCGCGTACACCAGGCCGGTCGGAAAGCGCGCCTTCGGCACCCGCGACACCCCGGTGATCCGGAACGTCACCTCGCTCCCGTCGGCGCGTTCCACGAGCACCGGCGAGCCGGGCCGGACCCCGGCGAGCCCGGCGAAGACACCGGGTCCGGTCGTCGAGTCGACGTGCCCGAGGATGACGGCCGGGCCGGGTTGCCCGGGCCGCGCGCCGAGGTGGTACCAGCCGGCCACGTCGACCCGCCCGGGCACCGCGATCGTCCCGTCCCGCTCCCGGCCGAGCCGCTGCAGCCGGCTGTCCACCCCGAGCGCCGGGATCCGCACCCGGACCGGCTCGGCGACCTCGGGGAACGTCTGCTCGGACCGGAATCCGCGCGCCACGATCGGGCCCGCGACGCCCGCCGGCGGGAGCGGACTGCCGCGCGTCACGGCCGTCTGCGGCGGCTCCGCCCCCGCCAGCACGGCGCCGGAGACAAGAGCGACGAGCAACCCTTTCCCGTACGACATGAGCACCCCGCGCACGTCAACCCCCCGGCCGGGCCAGCCCGCCGTACCCGGTCTGTGCCCCGCCCACCGGCAGCCGCGCCGCAACCGTGGCACCGAACGCGTCCGCCAGGTCCCGGGCCATGGCGAAGCCGTGCTCGTACGTCGCGAGCGCGACCTGATGCGCCGTCGCATAGTCCCGGGCCGCGTACGCGTCGGCGTGCCGCAGCAGCATCTCGTCGTGCGTCCGGAACGCCGCGGACAGCTCCGCCGCCGTCATCCGTTTCCCGGTGATGTCGCTGAGCAGCGCACCCATCCGCTGCTCGTAGTCGCCCAGGTGCCCTGTCGCCTGCTCGCGGCCGGCCTGGTCGCCGCCCGCGGTCGCCGCCGCGTAGCCGACCAGCTGCTCGACGTGATAGCCCCAGACCTGCTGGAACCGCCGGGCGGCCGGCCCACCGAACAGGGTGTCCATCGCGGCGGTCAGGTCCCGGGTGTTCGCGTTGATCATCTGGCCGGCGGCGGCGAAGTCCGGGGTGTTGGTAACCGCGGCCCGGGTGGCGTCCTCGACCAGCACGACGTGCTCGGCGAGCAGCTCGCCCAGCCGGGAGCGCAGCCGCCAGACCGGCTCCCGCAGGGCGGCCCGGTCGCGGGGCGCCAGCAGCGCGTCGGCCAGGGTGCGGCCCACGTCGTACATGTGCTCGTAGCCCTCGCGGGACATCCGGTCGGCGGTGACGTAGTCGCCGGCCGCGTACGCGTCGGCCTGGCCGGTCAGGTGGCGCACGTGCCGGTCGAGGGCGTGGTGCGCGGTGGCCGTGCTGAGCCGGCCGTGTGACGCGCCGGCGAAGAAGGCGCTGAGCTCCTCCTCGTACTCGGAGAGCTCCTCCCGCGCGTGGTCGCGCGCCGGCTCGTCCTGGGCGGCGACCGCGCTCGCATACGCCACCAGCTCGACCACGTGCTCCGACCACATCGGACCGAAGCGGCGCACCATGGCGGCACCGAACAGCTCGCGCATCAGCGCGGTCATCGCCTCGGTATTGCGGCCCAGCGCGGAGTTCGCGGCCTGCACGAAGTCGGCGTCACCCCGGATCCGGCTGCGCATCAGGTCGGCCGCGAGCACGGAGTGCTGAGCGAGCAGCGCCTGCAGGCGCACCGCGGAGTCGGCCGCACTCGCCGGCGCACGGACCGCCGCGACCCCGGCGAACCCGGGCGCACGGACCGCCGCAGCACCGGCAACCGCCGGCACACGGAGCGGCGCGACACCGGCAACCGCCGGCACACGGAGCGGCGGTGGCGCCGCGCCGGCCGGTGGGGGTGACGCCGGGGCGGCGAGCAGCGCGCCGAGGCAGATCAGGGCGGGCAGCGCTCGCCGGGGCCCAAGCAGCCGCATCCGACTCACCACCGAAGAAAGTCCACCTAGGAGGCCGGAACCGACGATACGCCGATCGGAATTCGCCGCACCGCCCGAAATCCGACAGTCCCCGGATGCATACGTGCAGTAGCGTCTTGACTACTCTTGGCCTACAACTGCGGGGGCGGCTTTGGTCACGGTGGAAGCGGTCATCGCCGGGCGCTACCGGATCATCCGGCCACTCGGCTCCGGGGGGATGAGTCATGTCTGGCTCGCCCATGACGAGGTCCGGCACATCGACGTCGCGATCAAACAGTGCACCGTCCCGTTCGGACTCACTCCCGAGCAGCAGCACGTGGTGCGCACCTGGGCGGTCAGCGAGGCGCAGGCCGCGGCCCGGGTCCGGCACCCGCACGTGATCCGCACCCTGGACGTGCTGCCCGACCCGGACGGCCCCTGGCTGATCATGGAGTACGTCGAGGGCCGCTCGCTGCAGCAGGTCATCGAGCAGACCGGGCCGATGCCACCGGCCCGGGCCGCGGAGATCGGGCTGGCCGTGCTGGACGCGCTGACCGCCGTCGGCCGGGCCGGCCTGGTGCACCTCGACGTGAAGCCCGGCAACGTGCTGATCGGCGACGACGGCCGGATCGTGCTGATCGATTTCGGCCTGGCGGTGACCGAGGCCGGCGTCGCGGCACTGTCCGGCGCCCGGGTGGTGCTCGGCTCCCCGAAATACATCGCGCCGGAACGCCTCTTCGACCGGGTGTCCACCGCCCGGTCCGACATGTGGTCGCTGGGCGCGACGATCTACCACGTCGTCGAGGGCCGCCCGCCCTACGCCCGCAGCAGCACCGCCGCCACCCTGCGCGCGCTGGCCGACGGGCCGCCCGACCCGCCCCGCCGGGCCGGCCCGCTCACCCCGGTGCTGGCCGGCCTGCTGCGGTACGACCCGGCCGGCCGCCTCGACCCGGCCGGCACCGCCGAGCTGCTGCACCGCGTCGCCCAGCCGCCCCGGTCCCGGATCCGGCGCCGGGTGCCGGCCATGGCCGCCGCGCTCACCCTGATCGCCACCCTGATCGTCGGCGGCAGTGCACAGGGCGGCGAACGCACCGGCCCGGCCACCGTGCCCGCCGGCTACACCCGGTGGCACGACCCGGCCGGGTTCGAGGTGGCGGTGCCGGCGGGCTGGACGCCCAGCCGGTCGTCCGGCGCGATCACCTTCAGCGAGCCGGAAAGCGGACCGAAGAACGGACCGAAGAACGGGTCGGAAAGCGGATCGGAGAGCGGGCCGGGCGGCGGAACCACCCTGCGGGTCAGCCGCTGGCCGCACCCACCCGCCGACCTGGTCGCCGCACTCGTCGCCGAGGAACGCTCGGCACGGCTGCCCGGCTACCGGCGGCTCCGGATCGAGGCGCTCACCGAATCACCCGACGCGGTGTGGGAGTACACGTTCACCGACCCGGTCGCCGGCCCGATGCGCGGACTGCGTCGGGTGGTACCCACCGACGGCGGGACGTACGTGCTCGAATGGCGCGCCCATCGCCAGGAATGGGCCGCTGACCTGCCAAAACTCGCCGTGATCCTGGCGACCTTCGACTAGGGCAGAATGTGCACCCATGTATGTCGGGATAACCGGGGTGGGCGCGCACCTTCCGGAGCGCGAGGTCACCACCGCCGAGGTGCAGGACGGGGTGGCCCGGGCCGGCGGCATCCGCCTGCCCCGCGGGCTGTTCGCCCGGCTCACCGGCATCGAACGCCGCCGCATCGCCGGGCCCGGCGAATACGCCTCCACCCTCGCCGTGCACGCCGCCCGCGCCGCCCTGGCCCACGCCGAGCTCGACCCGCTCGACATCGACCTGCTGCTGTTCGCCTCGGCCTCCCGCGACATGGTCGAACCCGCCACCGCGCACATCGTGCAGACCGAGCTCGGCAGCCGCGCGCACGCCCTGGACGTCACGAACGCCTGCAACAGCTTCCTCAACGGCATCGACCTGGCCCGCTCGATGATCATTGCCGGACGCGCCCGGCGCGCCCTGGTGGTCACCGGCGAGACACCGACCCGGGTGATGCGCAGCCGGGTCGACAGCATCGAGCAGGCCCGCCGCGCGTTCGCCGGATTCACCTTCGGCGACGCCGGGGCCGCGGTCGTCGTCGAACCGGTCGCCCGGGGCGGCATCCTGGACATCGACACCGAGACGCAGTCCCAGCACTGGTCGGTCGGCGGCATCCCGGGCGGCGGATCCCGGCACCCGCGCGGCGACGAGCACTCCTACTTCGCCGGCGACGGGCACCGGCTGCGCGGCGTCTTCGAGAAGGTCGGCGCCAGCATCCTGGACCGGGTCCGGGCCCGCACCGGCCTGGAGCACACCGACTACACCAAGATTTTGGTGCACCAGGTGACCCTCCCCTACCTGGACCGGTTCATCGAGGTGACCGGGGTGCCCCGGGACCGGCTCGAGATCACCGTGACCGACCTCGGCAACGTCGCCAGCGCCGCCCTCGGCGTCCAACTGGCCCGGGTCGCACCGGAGCTGAAGCCCGGCGACCGGGTGCTGTTCATCGGCCTGGGCGGCGGCGTCAGCCTGATGACGATGGTCTGGGAACACTCGTGACCGGCACCGACCTGTGGGTGGTGGTTCCGGCCTACAACGAGGCGGCCCGGATCAGCGCCACCCTCTATGCCCTGGCCGCGCAGACCGACACCGCGTTCACCCTGCTCGTGGTCGACAACGGCTCGACCGACACCACCGCCGACGCGGTCCGCGCGTTCGCCGGGTGCGCGCCGTTCCCGGTGCACGTCCGCACCGAACCGGAGAAGGGCGTGGGCTGCGCGGTCGACACCGGCTTCCGGCATGCCATCGCGGCCGGAGCTGGGCGGATCGTCCGCACCGACGCCGACTGCCTGCCCCGGCCGGGCTGGGTGGCCGCGGCCCGCGCGGCGTTCGATGACGGCGCCGGGATGGTCTGCGGCCGGATCACCGCCCGGCACGACGAGCACGGGCCGGCCGGGCGAGCGGTCTTCGCCGGGCTGGTCACGGTCGCGGCCGCGTTCGGACGGGTCCGCCCGGCGCACCGGGGCAGCGGTTATCTGGCTCCGTACCGGATGCACGCCGGGAACAACATGGCGATCACCGCGGCGCTCTACGAGGCCTGCGGCGGGATGCCCCGGCGCCCCTCGCCGACCGACCGGACGTTTCTCAACCGGGTCCGCCGCACCACCGCGTCGATCACATACAGCCGGACGATGGTCGTGGAG
The DNA here is from genome assembly GCF_001509495.1 of Actinoplanes awajinensis subsp. mycoplanecinus. Lineage (NCBI taxonomy): Bacteria > Bacillati > Actinomycetota > Actinomycetes > Micromonosporales > Micromonosporaceae > Actinoplanes > Actinoplanes awajinensis. The sequence goes on from NZ_LLZH01000322.1 coordinate 25,399, forward strand.
AACTCGACGCGGCGACTCCGCGCCTACGGTGTGCTGCGCACCGCCAAGTGGTACCTCGACCAGGGCAGCGGCCCACTCACCCCGGACCCGAGATGACCGCACCAGAGACGGCCGCGCCCGAGGTGGCCGTGCCGGGGACGGTCCGATCGGCGCCCCGGCGGGCCGGAGGTCGCTGTGCTCGATGAGCTGACCGCCGGGCTGCGCCCGGGCGATGACACCCCGGCGTTGCTGGGCCGCCGCACGGTCACCCGGGGAGACCTGGCCGAACTGCGTGATGTGTACGCCGGCGCGCTGCACGCCCGCGGCCTGCGCCCCGGCGACACCGTCGGGGTGGCCGTCCGGCCGGGCGCGCGAGCCCTGGCCGTGCTGCTCGCCGCGTACCGCATGGGTGTGCGGATCGCCGTCCTCGACCCCTCCGCCGGCCCGGACGTCCTGCTGGCCCGGCTCGGCCTGGCGAAGCCGGCCCTGATCGTCGCGGACGCGGCCGCGCAAGCGGTCGCCGGCTGGGCCGCGCCGCTGGCCCGGCGCGCCGGTCTGGCCCTGCCCGACCTGTCCCGGCTCGCCCCGACGGTGACCGTCGGCCGGCGCCTGCCCGGATCGGCGCCCGCCCTCACCCCGGGTGGCGCGCCGCCACCGGTCCACGACGGCGACGGCGACGCGGTGGTCATCTTCACCTCCGGCACCACGACCAGCCCGCGCGCCGTGGTGCACACCCGGGCCGGGCTCGGCGCCGGGCTGCGGTCCGTCGCCGAGCTGGTGCGCCCGGTGCGGGGTGAGCCGATCCTCGGCGGGATGTTCTTCGTGCTGGTGCCGGCGCTGGCCTCGGGCGCACCGGTGGCCATGCCGTCCCGGCGGCCGCGGGCCCTGGCCCGGCAGATGACCGCGTTGCGGCCGCAGGCCACCTATCTGACCCCGCCACAGCTGCGGGCCGCGCTGGACGCGGGTGTCCCGTTCCGTGGCCGGGTCTTCAGCGGATCCGCGCCGGTGACGGCCGCGCTGCTCGACCGGGTCAGGGCGGCCGGGGCCGACGAGGCCTGGTGCGTCTACGCGCTGACCGAGGTCTTCCCGGCCGCTGCCGTCGAGGCGACCGCGAAGGCCGCGCACACCGGCGACGGCGACCTGGTCGGCGAACTCCTGCCCGGCGTCCACGCCCGCCTCGCCGCCGGGACCGCTGGTGCGACGGGTGAGTTGTTCCTGGCCGGCGCCGGGGTGTGCGACCGCTATCTCGGCGCCGAACCGCACGAGTGGGTCGCCACCGGCGACATCGCCCGGCTCGACGGCCGCCGCGTCACCCTCGCCGGCCGGGCCAAGGACATGATCTTGCGGAGGGCCGAGAACATCTATCCCGGCCTCTACGAGCCGTCCCTGCACGTTCCCGGCGTTTCCCTGGCTGTCCTGGTCGGCGTCCCGGCCGCCGACGGCGACGAAGAGGTGGTCGCGATCGTCGAGACCACTCCCGGCGCGGACCGGGCACGAGTCCGGGCCGCCCTGCGCGAACCACTGCGCCGGATGGGCGCGGCCCGCCCGGACCGGGTGCTCTTCGCACCGGTCCCGCTGACCGGCCGCTCCCGCAAGCCGGATCGCGCGGCCGCCACCGCGCTCGCCCGCTCCGAGGCACGCCGATGAGGACGTTCGCGGTGATCGTGCCGGCCTACAACGAGGCCGCCTCGATCGGCGCCACCCTCGCCGCGCTCGCCGCGCAGACCGACACCGACTTCACCCTGGTCATCGTCGACAACGCCTCCACCGACGACACCGCGGCCGTGGTCCGCGGCTTCGCCGCGCCGTCCGGGTGTCCAGCTGGTGCTCAGGGGTGTCTCCACGCTGCTGAGACACCCCTGAGCACCAGCCAGCACCGTGCGCCGTTCCCGATCGAGGTGGTCACCGAGACCGAGCGCGGCGCCGGGACCGCCGCGGACACCGGTTTCCGGTACGCCATCAGCAACGGAGCCACCCTCCTCGCCCGCACCGACGCCGACTGCCTGCCCCGCACCGACTGGGTGGCGACCGCCCGCCGCTACCTCACCTCCGGCGCCGACCTGGCCTGCGGCCGCAGCGTGCCCCGTCGCGACGAGCGCCCGTCCCTCGCCGAACGCCACGTCTTCCCCGCCGCCGTCCGGCTGGCCGCGCTCTACGGCCGCTACCGCAAGGCGCACCGCACACCGGAGTTCCGCACCCCGTACGTCCTGGTCCACGGGCACAACCTGGCCCTGACCGCGGACCTCTACCAGCGCTGCGGCGGCACCGCCCGGGAACCCCTGGAGGCCGGCTCGGAGGACGTCACCCTGCTCAACCGCGCCCGCCGCCACAGCGCCCGGATCGTCCGCGCCGAGGACCTGGTGGTCGAGGCCAGCCTGCGACGGCTGCGCGCGTGGGGCGCCCGCCGTACCCTGCTCTGGTACTGGGACCGGCGCTGGCGGCCGGCCACCCCGGCCGAGGTGCACGTGCGATGACACCGGAACTGATGCGCCGGGCCCGGCGACGGGACCGGCGGGTGTACCTGTTCAGCCATCCGCTGCTGTTCGCGCTGCTCACCGCGACCCGCCGGTGGCCGGTACAACGACTCGGCGGCACCGTGCTGGTCCACTCCCGGGACGCGTTCCGCGACGGGCTGACCCGGATCCCGCTGGACCGGTCCGCGGCCGGTACGACCGGGGGCGCGGCCGGTGAGCTGACCGGCGGTGAGCTGCTGTTCAATCAGGACGGCGCGGGGCATCGGGGCTCCCGTCGTACCATCATGGAAGCTCTTGGCGCCGAAGGCGTGCACCGCCTGCGCCCGGTGTGGACCGCGGTCCTGGACCACCGCCTCGCCCCGCTCGCCGCAGGCGCACCGATCGACCTGGTCGACGTGGCCGCCGAGCTGGCCGGCGCCACCACCGCCGCGCTGCTCGGCCTCAGCACCGACCCGCACACCCTGGCGGCAGCGGCTCGGACGGCGGCGGCCGCGGCGGCACGTGAGCACCTGCCCGGCCGGCCCCGCCGCCGCGCCGGACAAACCGCCGCGCGAACCGCCACCGCCGCGCTGACCGCCCTGCTGGACGTGCCCGCCGAGGACCGGGCGCTCGCCGCGATGCTCGCCGTCGCCGCGATCAACACCACGGTCGCCGCCCTGCCCCGGGCCGTGGCCTGGTGCGCCGATGCCGACCTGTGGTCCTACGCGGACTCCGACCCGGACGCCCTGACCTCGGAACTGTTCCGCGTCACCGCGCCCACCCCGCTGCTCCCCCGGGTCGCGGCCGGTCCCGGCACGGCCGGCGGCTGCCCGGTACGCGCCGGCGACCGCCTGGTCCTGGTCGCCCGGCACGCCGCCGACGCGCACCGCACCGGCCCCTGCCCGGCCGACCCGGCACCGGCATCGGTGGCCCAGCTGGTCTTCGGCCTCGGCGCACACGCCTGCCCGGGCGCCCGGCTGGCCCGGCTCCAGCTCACCGACACCCTGCGGGCGCTGGCCCGGCACCGGCCCCGGGTGGTCAGCGCCCGGGTCGACCGGCGCAGCGCCCTGCCCGGCTGGTCCCGGCTGATCGTGGCCGCGACGCGATGACCACGATCGCGATCACCGGGTCGAGCGGCTTCTGCGGCTCAGCCGTGGCCCGCGCGGCCGCCGCGGCCGGCGCCGACGTCATCTGCGTGGGCCGGCGTCCCGGCCCGCTCGGCGAGCACCGGTTCTGGGATGCCACGCGTGGCGCACCCGACCTCACCGGCGCCGACGTGGTGCTGCACCTGGCGGCCGCGGTGGGTGACCCGCTGCCCGGGCGCGCCGCCGCGGCCACGTTCCGGGCGGTCAATGTGGACGGCACCGCGCGCCTGCTGGAGTCCACCGGCGGGCGGCCGCTCGTCTGGGTGAGCAGCGCCAGCGTCTACACCCCCGGGCCGGGGCCGATCCGGGAGGAGCAGGCGGTGGGTGGGCTCACCGCGTACGGGAAGACCAAAGCCGCCGGCGAACGACTCGCCCTGGCCGCCGGAGCCGTGATCCTGCGACCGAGGGCCGTCTACGGGCCGGGTGATCCGCACCTGCTCCCGCGTCTGCGCCGGGCGGTGCGCGGCGGCCGGGTCTTGCTGCCCGGCCCGGACATCCAGCTCAGCCTGACCGCGGTGGAGAACCTCGCCGACGCCTGCCTCGCCGCGCCGGGCTGGCCGCCGGGCGCCTACAACATCGCCGACGCCACGCCCTACAGCCGGGATGCCACGGCCGCGGCGGTCTGCGGCGTGCCGGTCCGGCACCTGCCGATGCCGCTGGCGCACGCGGTCGTCACGGTGGGCACGGCCGTCGCGCGACTCACTCGTCGTCCGCAAACCCTTTCCCGGTACGGCCTGGAGCAGCTGACCGTGCCGGTCGTCCTGGACATCTCCCGGGCGCGGGCGCAGGGATGGAGTCCCCGGCGTTCGTTCGCCGACTTCCTCGCACCGTCTTGAGTCCACATCGGACGCTGCTTTCGGAAACCACGTGTTTCGAAAACCTTCGGGAGTTTCCAAGGCTTGAGACAACACACGGAAACATCCAGTTCCGTTTTTGACACCGGCAACCACATCGGCATGATGTTCTCCGGCCCTTCCACCCTGAGGAACTTCATGATCTCCCCGAACGCCGCGAGCGCCCCCATCGCCCGCCGCCGTGGCCGCCCGCCCGACCCGCACGCCCGCACCCGCATCCTCACCGCCGCCGAGTCGCTGCTCAACGACGCCGGATATCTCGGCGTGACGATCGACGAGGTGGCCAACCGGGCCGGCGTCTCGAAGAAGACCGTCTATCGCTTCTGGCCGCACAAGCCCGCGCTGATCAGCGACCTGATCGTGGAACGTTCCACGGTGCTGCCGGTGCCCGACACCGGTGACACCCGCGCCGAGCTGGCCACCCTCTTCGGCCTGATCGTCGAATACCTCACCGCCGGACACGGCCGGACCCTGACCCTGCTGGTCGCCGCCACCCACGACGACCCCGGCACGCTGAACCGCCTGCGCGACCAGGTGGTCACCCCGCGCCGGGACATCGGGCGCCGGGTCCTGCAACGCGGCATCGCCCGCGGGGACCTGCCCGCCGACGTGGACATCGACGCGGTGCTCGACCTGTGGAACGGGCTGGTGGCGTACCGGCTCAGCGGGCGGCCGGCGGCCCTGCACCGGCACACCATCGACCAGCTGGTCGAGCTCACCATGACCGGGCACATCCCCCGGCTCCCGCAGTCCTGACCGGTGGCCGCGCGGGGGTGCCGAGAACCCCCGCGCGGTAACGGCAAGGTTGCAGATCCTCGGCTCGCCCGCGCGTCGCGCCCGTCGGACCGGCGCGACAAAACGGCATCTTCTACCCTGAATCCGTCCACGAAATCGGACAGAAGGCACCTCACACCGCCACCACGCGATGGCACAGGGTAACCCGCATCACGGTGTCAACGCCGTTGACACCGGCCGTCAACGGTGTTGACACTACTGCGGTAACCATCGCTGTCCGAAAGCGTTCAGTCATGTCAAGTGCCTCAGTACGGCCCGGCCGCTCCACCTCGTGGAACGCCACCATGCCCCGCCAGTTGTTCTGGTTCATGCTGGTCGGCGCGCTGAGCACGGTCCTCCAGACGATCGTGTACGTCTCGGTGCGCGACGTCGTCGCCGCGACCTGGGCGAGCTGGCTGGCCCTGCTCGTGGTCACCCCGGTCAACACCGAGGCGCACCGCCGGATCACCTTCAACGTGACCACCAACGCGATCGGCCGCCTGCACGTCGAGGCCGGGCTCACCTCGGTCGTCGTCTACCTGGCGAACCTCGAGGTCGCGCCGTACTTCGCCACGATCGCCGGCCCGAACCCGTCCGCGCTGACCGAGTCGATGATCCTGGCGCTCACCGGCAGCCTGGTCGGTGGCGTCCGCTACCTCGTCCTGCGCACCTGGGTCTTCGCCGCCCGCCGGCACACCTCCGACGCCCCCGGGGATCCGGTCACCATCAAAACCGGCAAACCCCGCATCGGTACGGCCGGAGCCGGCACCAGGCTGCGGCCGGGAGCTCCCGGCATTCTTGCCACTCCAGGCCTCGCTGCCACTTCCGGTCCTGCCGTCGCTTCCGGTCTTGCCGCCACTTCCGGTCTTGCCGCCACTTCCGGCGTCGACGCCACTTCCGGCACGGTCACGGATCGCCGCGCGCGGCGGAACACCCTGCGCCGCGGCCCCGGCCGGTTCCGCCCCAACGCCGCCCCGCTCGCGGCGGGCTCCCCGGCCGCCGCCCCGGATGTGCTCAGCCCGGGAACCGTCGCTCCCGGCGCTCTCGCCGGTGACACCGCCGCGTCCGGCGCGCCGGCGACGGCCGCATCGGCCGCCGCTCGCTCCACCGGCCGTGGCATCACCGACGGTCTGCCGCTCGCGGCGCTGGCCTGCCTCGGCACGATGGCGCCGATCCCGACCGGCCGCCTCTGCCTCGGCCACGCCGGCAACGGCGTCCTGAACCAGCGCCCGCCGGGCCGCATCCGCGCCTGGCACCGCAACCGCCGCCAGCACCTGACCGCCCGCAGCTGACCCCTGCTGCGTTCCGCAACGTCGGCGAGACGACGCGCGGTCAGCAGGTGGGCTGGGGGTCCTCGCAGGTCAGGAGGCGCTGGATGGCGTCGCCGTAGAGGGCTATCACGGCTTCGCGGTCGGCGCAGGCGAGGACCTGGTCTCCGACCAGCCAGAAGGCGTTGATCAGGCCGGCGAACTGGGCGGCGGCCAGGCGCGCCCGCAACTCCGGGTAGGTGCCGCCGACCCGCTCGGCCAGCGGGCCGACGAAGACGTCGTGCATCGACGCGCGCAGGCGTTCCTTGATCTCCGGGCGGTCCGAGGCGCTGAGCAGCGCGCGGTACACGCCGGCCACCGGGCTCTCCGCGGCGTCCAGGACGTAGCGGACCAGCTCCCGGCCGATCGAGGCGAGCGGGCCGGCCAGGATCGCGCTCAGGTCGCCGGAGATCGAGACGGTGGCGAGGAAGAGACCTTCCTTGGACCCGAAATGCCGGATCACCAGCGCCGGATCACACCCGGCAGCCGCCGCGATGGCCCGCACCGTGGTGGCGCCGTATCCGTCCCGGACGAACAACTCTCCGGCCGCATGGCGGATCGCGTCCCGGGGCGGGAGGTTTTGCGGTGGCACGCGATCATCTTATGGCGATTCGCCAAGTTGGCCACCGGGCCCACAGTCACTCCTGCCCGGCCCTCCGGCCCGGCGGGGCGGCCGCCGGGGCGGGGTGCTCCACCCGTACGGGAAAAGCCGCCGCGCGGAGAGGCCGACCACCGGGAGAAAACAACGGTCCGGAGAAAACGCGGCCGAGAGGGCCGGCTGCCGCAGGCGAACGGCGGCCCGGAGAGACCGCTGGTTCGGGGCAAGCCGGTGGGCAGGCCCACCGGCTTCGGGAGGACGAGCGTGGGATCAGCTGCGTCGGCGGCGGGTCAGGACCATCGCTACCAGGCCGACCGCGATCATCGTCACGCCGCCGATTCCCACCGCCGCTACGTTCGCGCCGGTCAGGGCCAGGCCGCCGGCTGACGGCGTATCGGAGCCGGGGTGACCGGGCGCGGCCGGCGGACCGGACGTGCCGTTCGTGCCTGGCGTGGCGGGGGTGTCGGTCGCGTCCACCGGCTGATCCGAGCCCGGCTCGTCGGTGGGCGGTTGGCCGGTGTCCGGCTGGTCGGTGTCCGGCTGGTCGGTGGCAGGCTCGTCGGTGGCAGGCTCGTCGGTGGCAGGCTCGTCGTCGGCGGGTGACTCCGCGTCCGAGGGCTGGTCCGGGGTGCGCTGGTAGCCGTCGGAGGGTGAGGTCACCAAGCACGGGGCGGTCGCGGCCACCGAGAGGTAGCCGAGCGCGACGTCCAGCAGGTGCGTGGGCCCGAGCTTGACCTCCACCCGCAGCGCCGCCGCCTCGGCCTTCGCCGCATCCGCGGTGATCTCCTCGGCCGGTTCACCGAGGGACAGGCGCACGGACAGCAGCGACGCCGGGCGTTCCGCGGTGAGCGGGCCCAGCAGTTTGACCGAGACGCTGCTGTGCTCGCTGTCCAGGCCGGTCAACGGCTTGCCCGCCGAGGTCACCGCGAGCGTGGCGGGCCGGTAGGTCATCGCGGAGTGCGCCCGGTCGCCGCCGGCCACCACCTCCAGCGTCGGCTGGTTGATCACCTTGACGGTGATCTCCTGCGGGGTTCCGCCGAACAGGGTCAGATCGCCGAGGGCGACGCCGGCCCCGGACCGCACGCCGATCCGGCCGCGGCCGAGTGTGACCAGGTCGGTGGCGCTCTGCGCCGACCCGGTCGGACCGACCTTGAGCAGGGTGGTCTTACCGCCGCCGGCAGAAGCCGGCCCGCCGCCATAGGACGACGACCCGAGGCCGGACAGCACGGACTTCGAGGAGCTCAGCAGGCTCAGGCCCTCGAGCATCGTGCTCGCCCGGGTGAGCGGGCCGACCCGGCCGCAGTGGTACCTGTCGTCCCAGGTCGCCTGCGCGGTGGCCTTGCCGGCCTGCGCGTTGGCCAGGCCGCCGGTGTTCAGGGCTGCCAGCTCGACGCTCACCGGGCCGGGCTTGCGGCCGGGCGCCTGATGGTCGGCGACCGCGTTCTCCAGCGGCAAGCCGGGCAGCTTCATACCGAGCAGCTTGGCGTCGGCGTAGCTCGCGCGGGCGGCGCTCTTACCGGCCCGGTTGCCGGTGTCGACCCTGCCGTAGGCGGGAGCGAGCCGGACGTCAGCGAGAGCGGGCAGACCCGGGGCGAGCGGTCCGGGGTCGAGCACCGCGATCCGGGCGACGTCGGCCTGGGCGCTGGCGGTGAAGCGCCCGAGCGTGCAGGCCGCACCGCCAGGCCGGGCGAACGCCGCCGGCACGGCCGCGCTGACCGAGGCGAGCGACCCTGGTGCGGCCGCGCCGGCGGGTGCCACCGGCATGGCCAGCGTCGCGACGGCGACAGCGGCGGCAGCGGCGGGACCGGCGCCGCGGTGACGGCGTGGCCGGGGAACAGGGTGGCGAGCGAACGGCATGGGCAGCCTTCCGGATATAGGAGGAAGTATCCGACGTTTCATCGGAACACCCTCAAATCCGGCTACGGCCACCCCGGCACTGACTCACGATTCGGGCATACCGGCAAATACCGCTATTTCCCATTTTCCGGATAAGTCGCACAACCGCCGGGCCGCGCCGCGGCCGGACCGCGCGACACCGCCGGACCGTGCCGCCGCCGGACCGCGCGACAACGCCAAACCGCGCCGCGGCCGGACCGCGCGACACCGTCAGACCGCGCCGCCGCCGGGCCGCCCGTCGCCGGACTCCTCGGCCGCATAACTCGCCCCTCCGTCCGACTCGGAGGTCAACGGGCGCGCGCCGCCCTCCGGTGGCCCGGCCACGCTCTGCGACCCCGCCGCCAGCTCCGGGAAGTGCAGGTCGAAAGCCGGCCGCTCGGACCGGATCCGCGGCATCCTGTCGAAGTTCCGCAGCGGAGGCGGGCAGGACGTCGCCCACTCCAGCGAATTGCCGTGCCCCCACGGGTCGTCGACCGTCACCGGCTCGCCGGACCGATACGACTTCCACACGTTGTACAGGAACGGCAGTGTCGCCGCCCCGAGGATGAACGAGCCGATCGTCGAGACGGTGTTCAGCGTGGTGAAACCGTCGCCGGGCAGGTAGTCCGCGTACCGCCGGGCCATGCCCTGGTTGCCCAGCCAGTGCTGCACCAGGAAGGTCAGGTGGAAGCCGATGAAGGTCAGCCAGAAATGCACCTTGCCGAGCCGGTCGTCGAGCATCCGGCCGAACATCTTCGGGAACCAGAAGTAGATCCCGGAGAACACCGCGAACACGATCGTCCCGAACAGCACGTAGTGGAAGTGCGCCACCACGAAATAGCTGTCGTGCACGTGGAAGTCGACAGGCGGCGACGCCAGCAGCACCCCGGTCAGCCCGCCGAGCAGGAACGTCACCAGGAACCCGATGGCGAACAGCATCGGCGTCTCGAAGCTGAGCTGGCCGCGCCACATGGTGCCGATCCAGACGAAGAACTTCATCCCGGTGGGCACCGCGATCAGGTAGCTGAGCAGGCTGAAGAACGGCAGCAGCACCTGGCCGGTGGCGAACATGTGGTGCGCCCAGACGCTCATCGACAGCCCGGAGATCAGCAGCGTGGCCGCGACGAGCGGCTTGTAGCCGAACACCGGCTTGCGGCTGAACACCGGGACGACCTCGGTGATGATCCCGAAGAACGGCAGCGCCACCACATACACCTCGGGGTGGCCGAAGAACCAGAACAAATGCTGCCAGAGCATCGGGCCACCGGTGTCCACGTTGAACACCTGGGCGTTCAGGATCCGGTCGGCGGCCAGCGCGAACAGGGCGGCCGCCAGGAACGGGAAGACCAGGATCACCAGCAGGCTGGTGAGCAGGATGTTCCAGGTCAGGATCGGCATCCGGAACATGGTCATGCCGGGCGCGCGCAGGCACAGGATCGTGGTGATCATGTTGACCCCGCCGAGGATGGTGCCGACGCCGGAGAGGGCCAGGCCGACCACCCACATGTTGCCGCCGGTGCCGGGCGAGTTCACACCGCCGCTGAGCGGCAGGTAGGCGGTCCAGCCGAAGTCGGCCGCACCGCCGGGCAGCGCGAAACCGGCGAGCGCGATCGACCCGCCGAACAGATAGAGCCAATAGGCCATCGCGTTCAGCCGGGGGAACGCCACGTCCGGCGCGCCGATCTGGATCGGCACCACGAAGTTCGCGAACGCGAACAGGATCGGGGTGGCGAACAGCAGCAGCATGATCGTGCCGTGCATGGTGAACAGCTGGTTGTACTGCTCCGGGGAGAGGAACTGCATCCCCGGCCGGGCCAGCTCGACGCGCATCATCAGCGCCATCACGCCGCCGACCAGGAAGAACCCGAAGGCGGTCACCATGTACATGACGCCGATCTGCTTGGCGTCGGTGATCCGGATGGTGCGCGTCAGCCACGATCCGCGCACCTGGCGCCGGACCGGCCAGGACCCGGTCTGCACGGGACGCGGAGTGACGGTCGTCATTCGGACCTCCTGCGAGGGCGCTCTCGATCCGTTCGTACTCCCCCCGTCACGCCTTGCCAAGCCGCGCCACACGCGGCGTTCTCAATCAACCCCGCTGCGTCGCGTCATCCGCACATCCGGCATCTCTCCCCCTTTCCACATCAAGACCCATTTTTGGTACGCAGGGAGAGCCCCGTCACGAGTCCCTCCACTCCGGAGGCTCCGCCGCGCGCAGAGCGGGGTCGGTGACCGCGAACGTGTGCGACGGCCCGCGCGGGGTGCGCGGCCCTTCGAAACGCACCGTCACCCGGCCCAGCCCGCTGCCGCACACCCAGCCCGCGCCGTGCACGTCGTGCTCCACGTCCTGGCCGGGCCGCCACACCACCGGCGCCGGCTCCTCCGGCTCGGCGGCACCGGCCGCGACCACCTCGGCAACCGGCGGCCGCGGAGCGGCGACACCGGCCTCACCCGGCCCGGAATCGTCGTCGTCCTCGGCCGCCGTGATCGAGAACTCCGGGAACGTGCCGGCGAACAGGTCGTCCTGGGCGAAGTCGGCGAGCGTCGACACACCCACCCCGAGCAGCCGGATGCCGCCGGAGACGTCGATCTCGGCGAGCAGCCGCCGGGCCAGCTGACCGACCAGCCGCCCGTCGTCGGTCGGCTGGTCACGGGTCACCGCGCGGGTCAGCGTGGTGAAGTCGTGGTGCCGGACCTTGATGTTGACGGTGCGGCCGGTCATCCCGTTCGCCCGCAGCCGGCCGGCCACCCGCGCGGAGAGCAGGTCGAGCTCGCGGCTGAGCCGCACCGGGTCGGTCAGGTCGACGTCGAACGTCTCCTCGGCGGAGACCGACTTGGTCTCCCGGTCGCTCACCACCGGCCGGTCGTCCTGCGCCCGGGCCAGCCGGAACAGCCCGGTGCCGTGCGCGGTGCCGAACCAGTCGACGAGCAGCTCGAGCGAGACCGCGGCCAGGTCGCCGACGGTGCGCACGCCGGAGCGGTGCAGCCGCTGCTCGGTGGCCGGGCCGACCCCGCCGAGCCGTTTCACCGGCAGCGGGTGCAGCACCGCGAGCTCCTGGCCGGCCGGGATCACGGTCAGGCCGTCGGGCTTGTTCAGATCTGAGCCGATCTTGGCGAGCAGCTTGGAGGAGGCGGCGCCGATCGAGCCGGTGACCCCGCCGGTGGCGACGGCGATCTCGGCCTTCAGCCGGTGGGCCAGCTCGGTGACGCCGCGGGTGCTGAGGTCGGCATCGGTGACGGCGAGGTCGATGTAGGCCTCGTCGATGCTGACCTGCTCGATCAGCGGGGACACCCCGGCCAGCAGCTGCATCACCGCCTCGCTGGTGCGTTTGTACGCCGCGAAGCGCGGTGACAGGAACGCCGTGTTGAACGGGGAGAGCCGGCGCGCCTGGGCCATCGGCATCGCCGAGTGCACGCCGAAGACGCGGGCCTCATACGACGCGGTCGACACCACGCCGCGACCGGCCACGCCGCCGACCACCACCGGCCGGCCGCGCAGGGAGACCTTGTCGCGCTGCTCGACAGCGGCGAACATCGCATCCAGATCCACATGCAGAATGCTCGGAGCCGCCCTCACGACCCGCAGCCTACGCACGGGGTACGACAGAATCAGGGAGCGTGGAGATGCCGGACGCCGGATTGGCCCGCCAGTCGACCATCTACCGGGCGGGCACGCTGGGCCGCCGCCCCGTGGTGCCGGCCGACTTCGCCGAGCTGGAACGCCGCGCGCGGCGGGTCAGCAGCGCGAAGGCCTGGGCGTACGTCGCCGGCGGGGCGGGTGAGGGACGCACCATGCGGCGCAACCGGGCGGCGTTCGACCGGTGGGCGATCGAACCACGGATGGCCGCCGGCACCGTCGGCCGGGATCTCTCCGTCGACCTGCTCGGCACCCGGCTGCCCAGTCCGCTGCTGCTCGCCCCGGTCGGCGCGGGCGCGCTGATGGGCAGGGACAGCGACCTGGCGATCGCCCGGGGCGCGGCCGCGACCGGCACGCCGTACGTCTTCTCCAATCAGGGGTGCAACCCGATGGAGGAGGCCGCGGCGGTGATGGGTGACACGCCGCGGTGGTTCCAGCTCTACTGGAGCTCCGACGAGCGGCTGGTGGACAGCCTGATCGCGCGGGCCGAGCGGATCGGGGCCGGTGCGCTGGTGGTCACCCTGGACACCACGGTGCTGGGCTGGCGGCCGCAGGACCTGAACCTGGGCTCGCTGCCGTTCGCCACCGGGCTGGGGATCGCCCAGTACACCTCCGACCCGGTCTTCCAGCAGATCGTGGCGGAGCGCGCCGGGCTGCCCCGGGACCGGCCGGCGGTGACGCTCGGTGCGATCCGGGCGCTGCTGGCGATGTCCCGCAACCACCCCGGGTCGTTCTGGGCCAACCTGCGGTCGCCGATCCCCAGGGCCAGTGTCGAGACGTTCCTGGACATCTACTCCAACCCCGGGCTGAGCTGGGAACACCTGGCCACGTTGAAGCAGCGGACGCGGCTCCCCGTCGTACTCAAAGGGATTTTGACCGAAAAAGACGCCCGGCGAGCCTTCGAGATCGGCGTGGACGCCGTGGTGGTGTCGAATCACGGCGGGCGGCAGGTGGACAACGCGGTGGCGTCGCTGGACGCCCTGGTGGAGATCCGGGCCGCGCTCGGGCCGGAGCCGACGCTGATCTTCGACAGCGGGATCCGGACCGGCGCGGACGTCTTCACGGCAATCGCGCTGGGCGCCGACGCGGTCCTGCTGGGCCGGCCGCACCTGTACGGCTTCGCCCTGGCCGGCGCGCACGGCGTGGCCGAGGTGATCCGCAACGTGGTCGCCGAACTGGACCTGACCATGGCCCTGACCGGCGTCCGGAGCATCGCGGAGATCACCTCGGACCTGCTGCGCGAGCAGCCGCTCAGCGTGGGGAGTTCGGGTGCGGAGCGCGCCTGAACTCCCCACGCAGCGGGCCTAACCGACCGGGTTCCAGCCGTCCGTGCCGGCCAGGTACTTCTGCGGGGTGTAGGACGCCGCCTGCGCCGCGCTGAGCTGCGGGCGGTTGCCGTTGGTGGTCGCGCCCGCGCCGGTGTTGGCGTACTCGAAGAACCGGGCCTTCTGCCAGGTGTTGCCGGACATGTCGATCCACGGCTGCGCGGTCGCGAGGGTCGCGCTCAGGCTGGTCTCGCGGAACACCACCTGGCCGTCGGCCCGCCACGGCCGGCCCAGCTGGGTGGTGCTGTTCGTCTTGCCGGTGACCGTGGACTTGTAGAAGAGGAAGCCGTAGGTCTGCGCGGCCGGCGTGCTCGCCGCGGTGATCGGGCCGCCGGCGGTGCGCTTCTCATAGATCTTGCAGGCGTTGAAGACCGCGGTGCCGCCGCCGAAGATGAAGTCGACGGTGCCCTCGATGTAGGCGCCCGCGAAATACGCCCGGGCGCCGTCGTTGACGAGCAGGGTGTCCTGGTCGCCGAGCAGCCGGACCGAGGTGAACTGCGCGCGCACCCCGTCGACCCGCAGTGCGACCGCCTGGGTGCCGGTGGTCAGGCCGGTCTCGTCGAAGTCGTTCGAGACGGTCAGGTTGGCGGCCGTGAAGTCGGCGCCGTAGACGTACACGGTCGGGGTGTAGAACGTGCCGTAGGTGGCCGCGCCGCGGTTGTTGACGATCACCACGTCGTCGGCGGAGTCACCGCCGCCCTGCAGGGTGACGAACGGCTTGGTGGCCGGGACGGTGACGATCTCCCGGTAGGTGCCGGGCTTGATGGTGATCGTCACCCGGGACTTGTTGCCGGTGGCCACCGCGTCGATCGCGGCCTGGACGGTCTTGTACTTCCCGGTCCCGTCGGCGGCCACCGTGTAGTTCGCGTTTTTCACCACGAAGGCGAATTGTTTGTTGGTATTCGCGCTGCACGTCTCCTGGATGATCGACGCACCGGTCGCGGTCGACGCGGCCTGGTCCGTGACGCAGAGCCCGCTGTTGACGTTGATCACCTGGTACGTTCCCGAGCCGCTCGCGGTCAGCTTCCACAGGTCGTGGCTGGCCTTGGCGTCGCAGGTGGTCTCCTGCAGCGGCTTGCCCGAGGTGGTCGAGCCGTTCGGCACGTCCACACAGAGCCCGCTCGCGGTGTTCTTCAGCTGGTAGACCGCCGAACCCGCGGAGACCAGCGTGTACGCGTCGCTGGCCGTGCAGGTGTTCTGCTGCAGCAGCACACCGGAGGCGTCCAGGCACAGCCCGCTCTTGGTGACCGCGAGCTGGTACGTCGTTCCGGCGGCCGGCACGGTGGCCGCGTCGGAGGGGAGCACGGCGTACCCGATGGCGGCCGCCGGCACCGCGGCGAGCAGTGCCGCCACGGCGATCCGGCGAGGTGAAACCGACAAGACAGGGTCCTCTCGCAAGCGCGCGACGACCGGGGAATGTCATCACGCTGTGTTATCACCGACCTGGGGGTGGACGGCGAATCAGTAGATGCGCGAGCGTTCCCACGACAACGGAAATCTCGAGAACTTTTTTTGACTGGTCTCCGAGGCGCGTGCCACGATACGGCGCGCTGCAGCTGGCAGGCGTGGAACCGGGACGGCGACGGTCAGGAGTGAACGGACGGTGAGCGAGACTCGGACGGCGGTCGGGTGGGACGTCACCGGCCTGGTACGTGACGCACAGTCAGGGAACCTTGATGCCCTGGACCGCCTGATCACCGGGCACCTCTCGCTCGTCTACAACGTCGTCGGGCGCGCCCTGAACGGCCACCCGGACGTCGACGACATCGTCCAGGACACCATGCTGCGGGCCATCCACGGCCTCAGCTCCCTGCGCCAGCCTGACCGATTCCGTTCATGGCTTGTCGCGATCGCGTACCGCCAGGTCCAGATGCACCTGCGGTCCCGCAAGATGACCCTGCTGCGCCGCCACCCGGAACCGGTCGACGTGGCCGACCCGGCCGGTGACTTCGCCGAGCGGACCACCGCCGAGCTGGTCGTCACCGAGCAGCGCCGGGAGCTGGCCGAGGCCGGCCGCTGGCTGGAGGACATCGACCGGGAGTTGCTCGCGCTCTGGTGGCAGGAGTCGTCCGGCGACCTGACCCGCGCCGACCTGGCCGCCACGCTGGGCGTCACGCCGAAGCACGCCGCGGTCCGGGTGCAGCGGATGAAGGAACGCCTCGACCTGGCCCGCGGGGTGGTCCGGGCGCTGCGTGCCAAGCCGCCCTGCCCGGACCTGGCGCACCTGATCCGGTTCTGGGACGGCGCCACCGACTCGGTCTGGCGCAAACGGCTGGCCCGGCACGTCCGGGACTGCCCGCGCTGCCGGGTGCGGCAGGGCGGCCTCGTCCCGCCGGAGCAGCTGCTGCTCGGGCTGGTCGCGCTGCCGGTGCCCCTGGCCCTGACCGCGGCGCTGCAGGCGGCGATCCACGGCGGGTCGGCCGCGCCGGCGGTGGTCGCGGCGGCCGGGCACGGGACCACGCTGGTGGCACTGCTGCAGAACAAGGCCCTGGTCGCGGCGACGGCGACGACCGTGGCGGTGGCCGGCGGGTTCGCCTACGCGGTGCACAACTCCCCCGCTCCGCCGCCGGTCGCGATCGCCCCCTCGGCAGCGGTCCCGGCCCCGGCCCCGGCCGCACCGTCGCTGTCCCCGCCTTCGTCGTCGCCTTCCACCCCGGCGCGGATCGCTGCCACGAAGATCTACGTCGCCCCGGGCGGCTCGGACGACGGCGACGGCAGCCTGAAGCGCCCCTACGGCTCCCTCGGCAAGGCCGTCGCGGCGGTCAGGCCGGGGTGGACGATCACGATGCGCGGCGGCACCTACCGCCCTACCAGTCCGATTTCGATTACCACGAGCGGGACCGCTGCCAAGCCCGTCTCCCTGGTCGCCTACGCCGGCGAGCGGCCGGTGCTGGACATGTCCGGGATCCCGGCCGACCAGTGGGCGATCACCCAGCAGGCGTCCTGGTGGCGTGTGGAGGGCTTGGAGATCACCGGGGCACCCGGTCAGGCATATGTCTGCCGGTCCTGCACGAACTCGGTCTTCCGGCGGCTCTCGGTGCACGGCAACGGCAGCGCCGGCCTGATGCTTCGCGACGCCGGCACCGCGAAGAACCAGGTCCTGGACAGCGACTTCGCCGACAACCGCGGCTCCGGGCTGGCCGTGCAGTTCGGCGACGGCGGCGGCAACCTGCTGCGCGGCAACCGGGCGTACCGCAACGACGGCGACGGGATCAACCTCGGTGGCTTCGCCGGGCCGGTCAGCGTGGAGTACAACTGGTCGTTCCGCAACGGCGGGAACGGTTTCGCGGTCGGCGGCGGCACCCCGTCGACCGGCGCCGCGCACACCGTCCGGCACAACGCGGCGTGGAACAACACCGGGCACGGTTTCGTCGACGAGGGCAACACCGCGGCGCTCGTGCTCAGCAACGACACCGCGTTCCGCAACACCGGCCTGGGCTTCGCGATCACCACGGCGCCGGCCACCCTGCGCTCCGACGTCGCGGTCGGCAACACCCAGGGTGAGCAGGGCCTGTCGGCCACCGCCAAGGCGGCGAACAACTCCTGGCAGGAGAAGGCGATCAGCTTCCGGTCGACCGACCCCACGACCGCTGAGGGCTCTCGTACGACGGACGGCGGACTGCCGCCGACCACCTTCCTGGCCACCACGAACGGGGCCGGAGCGTCAATGCAGGGCGGCTGACCCGTCGGCCGCCCGCCTGCGCCGGGAAGCCGGCTGGTTCTCCGGGGTGTCTCCGCGGCGCGGAGACACCCCGGGAAACCAGCCGGAGTCGGGGGACGCGTGACGGCCGGGAGTGGGCACGGTCGCGCGTCGCCTCACGGGCGGGACTCGGCTCGTAGCCTGCGGGCGGGCGCCCGGTATCCGTACCAGATGGGGGTCAAGCGGCGCCCAGCCAGCTGCGGACCTCGGCGATCTCGTCGTCGCTGAGGGCGATCGCGGCGGCCTCGGCCCGGTTCAGCACGTTGTCGGCGAACGCCGAGGCGATCTCGGTGGCCTGCGGCGGCGGCTGGCGGTACAGCGGCGCGCCGCCGAACGCGGTGCCCCGGGTGACGAACGCGATCGCGCTGCGGCTCACGTCGACGCCCTGCGCGGCCATCTGGTCACGGGCCCAGCGGGTGGCCTCGGTCAGGTTGAAGTGGTGGACGGCGGCGTAGTCGGCGAGCGACTGGTAGACCGCCGGCCACATCTCCCGGGGCAGCCGGGGCAGGCTGAGCAGGGCGGACAGCCGGGCGACCGGTTCCGGCGCGGGCCCGGGACCGGCGCCGGACTCGGGCGGCTCGTGGCGCAGCGCGTCCCAGACGAAGTGGTTGGAGAACTTCGCGTTCGGCAGGGTGAGGCTCTCCAGCGCGCGGACGAACCCGCCGTTGCCGAACCAGCTCGTCTCGTCGACGCTCGGACCGAGCTGGCGGCGCAGGTCGTGGGCGAGCGAGGCCAGGTTGAGCGGGCCGGTCGCCGCGGTGTAACGCCAGCCGACCAGGTCGCGGAACTGCTCGTAGGAGACCGGGGTCTCCGGGTCGACCGCGGGGGCCGGCTCCTCGTCGCTCTCCACCGGCTCGCCCTGGACCAGTTCGAGCAGCTCCTGGCTGGTGATCAGGCGGTCGGCGACCGCGATGAACGCCTCGGCCGCGTCGGACGGCGAGACGATCGTGGTGCGGCGGTCGGCGCGGCGCAGGCGGACCAGCAGCGGGGTCATGTCCGAGTCGCCGGAGGCGATGACGAACTCCTCGTACCGCACCGGGTCGGCGAGCGTGTCGACCGCGTCGACCACCATCCGGATGTCCGCGGCGTTCTTGGTGTGCGTCAGCCGCGGGCAGTCGATCACCTCGAAGCCGGCGTTCACGAAGAACGGCCGGAACTGGGAGTAGTACAGCCGGGGCGGGGAGGCGTCCGGGTCCGGGTTGGGCACCCAGCCGCCCGGGTTCATGTAGCAGCGGAGGATCAGCCAGCGGCGCGGGCCGTCGACGGTCAGGGCCGTGGTCAAGCGGACCAACCAGGCGGCCGGGTCCTTGGCGAACTGGATCGCCACATCCGGGTCCTGCTTGATCAGTCCGCTGAACACGTTGTCGAAGTCCAGATACAGTGCAGCGCGTACGCGGGCCATGACCGAAAACCTACCGTGCCCGCCTCGTCCGCGCCGGTGAGCGCCGAGGCCGGGCCGCGGCCCGGCCTCGAAACACTCGTTACAGCCGGCGCCGGCTGCTCGCGCCGGAGACCGCCGCCACGCCGACGGCGGCCAGACCGACCTGCAGGCCCAGCTCGATCCAGTCGATGCCGGGGGTGTCGTCGACACCGAAGGCCGCCGCGATGAACGTGCCGAGAATCCCCGCGACGACGCCGACGAGCAGCGTCACCCAGATCGGAATGCTCTGCTTGCCGGGCACGACCAGGCGCCCCAGGGCCCCGATGATCAGGCCGAAGACGATTCCGGTGAAGATGCCGTTGATCTCCATGTCAGCTCCTCGGAAAGGGTTGCGGCTCTTACCGTGCTCCTCGACCCCCGGGTCAGTCCAGATCCACGACGGTCCGGCCGAGCGGCCAGAACGCCACCGGGACCAGCTTGAAGTTCGCGATCCCGAACGGGATGCCGATGATCGTCACGCACTGGGCGATGCCGGCCAGCAGGTGACCGAGCGCGATCCACCAGCCGAAGAGGACCATCCAGAGGATGTTCCCCAGGCCGGAGCCGACCCCGATGCCGGGATCGGAGACCACGGTACGGCCGAACGGCCAGAGCGAGTAGAGCGCCAGACGCCCGGCGGCCACGCCGAACGGGATCGTGACGACCAGGGCGAAGCAGATCAGGGCCGCGAAACCGTAGCCGATCGCGAGGAAGAACCCGCCGCCGAAGATGAACCAGAGAACATTGAGGAGGAAGCGCACACCGATCAGCATGAACCTCGGTTGCCACCCGTAGGGGAACGCCCCGACCCCCGATCAGCGGAAGAGGGTGCCGGCGGCCGCGGTCCACGTCGCGACCAGGTCGATCCCGCCGGGGTCGCGGAGCCACTGGATCTGCAGGCCGTCCATCAGCGCCATGACCTGCCGGGCCAGGGTTTCCGGGTCCGGTACGCCGTACGCCCGGGCCAGCCCGGTCATCGTCGTGATGGTGGTCTGCTGACGGCGGGCGAAGTAGTCGTGTGCCGGGTGCCCGGGCGCCAGCGACTCCGCCTCCAGCACCGCGAAGAGCCGGACGATCTCCGGCTGGGCGGCGTTGCGCCGGACCAGCGCGTCGCAGATCTCCGGCAGCGGCACCTCACCGGCCGGTCGGCCGAGCGCCTCGGCGAGGGACTGGTGGTCCTGGTCGTCGCGGTGTTCCAGCACGGCGACCAGCAGCTTGTCCTTGGTGCCGACGTGGTGCAGCAGACCGGGCACGGTGAGCCCGCAGTCGTCCGCCACGTCCTGCATCGACAGGCCCCAGAAGCCGCGTTCGGCGATCAGCCGGGTGGTGACGTCGAGGATCTGCCGGCGGCGAACGGCGGCGGGCAGGCGGGGCCGGTCGCGGCGGCGGGGTGGGGCGGGATTCACGGCATCTTCCTATCAGCAGGCTCTTGCTCCCGGGTCGGAGCGTGGATATGTTTCCTAGCAGTTAATACCTAGTAGGTACTCAGTAAGGGAGTCCGGCCCGATGAAACCCGAGCTCAGCACCGCCGACCAGGCCGCGCTCACCAGCGGCAGCGACTTCTGGCGCACCACCGCCGTGGAGTCCGCGGACCTGCCGGCAATCACCGTGACCGACGGACCGCACGGGGTGCGGATGCAGGCCGACGGCGGAGACCTGCTGGCCGGCGTCCCGGCCACCTGCTTCCCGCCGGCCGTGGCCAGCGCCTCGACCTGGGATCCCGAGCTGCTGCGCCGGATGGGCGAGGCGCTCGGCGACGAGTGCCGGGCGATGGACGTGGCGGTGCTGCTCGGCCCGGGTGTCAACCTCAAGCGCAGCCCGCTCGGCGGCCGCAACTTCGAGTACTTCTCCGAGGACCCGATCCTGACCGGCGTGCTGGCCACCGAGTGGGTGCTCGGCCTGCAGAGCAAGGGTGTCGGCGCGTCGCTCAAGCACTTCGCGGTGAACAGCCAGGAGACCGACCGGATGCGGGTGAGCGCCGACCTCGACGAGCGCCCGCTGCGGGAGATGTATCTGCGGGCCTTCCACCGGGTGGTCACCCGCGCCCAGCCGTGGACGGTGATGTGCGCCTACAACAAGGTCAACGGCACGTACGCCAGCGAGCACCACTGGCTGCTCACCGAGGTGCTCCGGGACGAGTGGGGCTTCGAGGGCCTGGTCGTCTCGGACTGGGGCGCCGTGGTGGACCGGGTCGCCGCGGTCCGGGCCGGGCTCGACCTGACCATGCCGGGGCCGGACGCCGCCGGTGACCGGGCGCTCGTGGACGCCGTCGCAGCGGGGACACTGGACGGCGGGGTGCTGGGGACGGCGGCTCAGCGCGTACACAATCTGGTCCTGAAGGCCGGGACGCGCGAATCCGGAAGCTATGACGCGGCCGCGCACCACGCCCTGGCCCGGGAGATCGCCGGAAGGGCGATCGTGCTCCTGAAGAACGACGGCGATCTGCTTCCGCTGGGCGGGCAGAGTCTCGCGGTGCTCGGCGAGTTCGCGCGGACGCCGCGCTACCAGGGCGGCGGCAGCTCGCAGATCACGCCGACCCGGCTGGACGACGCGCTCACCGAGATCACCAACTCGACGAGCGCGACGGTGCGGTTCGCCGCCGGATATTCCGCCGACGGCGACACCGGCGACGAGGCGCTGCTCGCCGAGGCGGCCGAGGCCGCGGCGGCCAGTGACGTGGCCCTGGTCTTCGTCGGCAGCGTGCACGAGACCGAGGGCGCCGACCGGGACTCGCTCGACCTGCCGGCCGCGCAACTGGCGCTGATCGAGCGGGTGTCCGCGGCCAACCCGCGGACCGTCGTGGTGCTCTCCAACGGCGCGGTGCTGCTGACCAGCCCGTGGGAGGCCCGGGTGCCGGCGATCGTGGAGGGCTGGCTGCTCGGCCAGGCCGGCGGCAGCGCGCTCGCCGACGTGCTGTTCGGGCGGGTCAACCCGTCCGGGCGGCTGGCCGAGACGATCCCGGTGGCGCTCGCCGACCACCCGTCGTTCCTGGACTTCCCGGGTGAGCACGGCCACGTCCGGTACGGCGAGGGTGTGCACGTCGGCTACCGCGGTTTCGACGCGCGCGGGCAGGCGGTGTCGTACCCGTTCGGGTTCGGGCTGTCCTACACCACGTTCGCCTACGGGACGGCCGAGGCGACGGCGAGCGAGGCGGGCGTCGAGATCCGGGTGCCGGTGACCAACACCGGTGACCGGGACGGCCGCGAGGTGGTCCAGGTCTACGTCGGCCTGCCCGGCTCGGCGGTCCGCCGGGCGCCCCGCGAGCTGAAGGCGTTCGCCAACGTGCCGATCGCGGCCGGCGCCACCGCCGAGGTCACCCTGCACGTCGAGCGCGCCGACCTGGCCTACTGGGACACCCGGCTGAACCGCTGGGTGGTCGAGGACGGCGACTACGTGATCGAGGTCGGCGCGTCGTCCCGGGACATCCGGGCCACCGTCACCCAGCGGGTCACCGGGGACGACGCCCGGGTGCCGCTGACCGCGGAGTCCAGCGTCGGCGAGTGGTTCGCCGACCCGCGCGGGGCGGAGCTGCTGGGCGAGGTGTTCGCCTCGGCAGCCGGCTCCGCGACGGCCGCGCTCACCGCCGACCCGAGCATGCTGATGATGCTGGGCAGCCTGCCGCTGAGCCGGATGGCGATGTTCCCGGGCAGCCCGTTCACCGCCGCCGAGGTGGAGAAGCTGGTCCTGGCCGCCAACGACTGAGATCTCCGCATGTAGTAGCCCGGCGCCATATGGTGTCGGGCTACTTTGCTGTATCCGGTTGCCATAGTGTGCGACACACACTATCGTGTTGAGCATGACAATGGATGCGACGCTAGCCGGACATCTGCAGGAGCTGCGGCGCGGCACCGTCGTCGTCGCCAGCCTCACCGTCCTGCGATCGCCCGGTTATGGCTATTCGCTGCTCGAGACGCTGAGCCGGGCCGGCTTCGAGGTGGAGGCCAACACGCTCTATCCGCTGCTGCGCCGGCTCGAGGCGCAGGGGCTGCTGACCAGTGAGTGGAACACCGACGAGGCCCGCCCTCGGAAGTTCTACCGGACCACCGAGCAGGGCGAATCCCTCGCCGAAACCCTGCGCGGCGAATGGGCGCGGGTCGACCGCGCGATCGGCGACCTCGCTGTTGCGACCACCCCAGGGAGTGCGGAATGACCAACCTCGTCGACCGTTACGTGTTCACCGCGCTGCGCCGGATCCCCGAGCAGCAGCGCTCCGACATCGACCGGGAGCTGCGCGCCTCGATCGAGGATGCGGTCGAGTCCCGTCTCGACGCCGGCGAGAGCCGGGAGGCCGCCGTCGAGGCCGCGCTGACCGAGCTCGGCGATCCCGACCGGCTCGCCGACAGCTACTCGGGACGGCCCGGCTACCTGATCGGGCCGGAGATGTTCCCGATCTGGCGCAGCGTGATGAAGACCCTGTTCACGATGGCGCTGCCGGTCGTCATCGCGGTGATCGTCGTCATCCAGCTGTTCGACGACCCGAGCATCGGCACGGTGATCGGCACCGCCGTCTCCTCGCTGATCACGGTCGGCGCGCACATGGCGTTCTGGACCACGCTGAGCTTCGCCGTCGTCGAGCGCACCGGCGTCGGCAGCACCGACCTGAAGCGGGACTGGACGCTCAAGGACCTGCCGAGATATGAGCCCGGGCGGGCCACCACACCCCAGCTGATCAGCGGCCTGGTCTGGGTGGCGCTGCTGATCACGGCGCTGGTGCTGCAGCAGTTCACGTTCACCGACGTGCCAGTGCTCGACCCGGCGAACTGGGCGTTCTGGTGGCCGGTGCTGATCGCGCTGTTCGTGCTCCGCGGTCTCTACCACGTCTGGCTGCACCGGGTCGGCAGGTGGACCATGACGGTCGCGGCGGTCAACGCGGCACTGACCGTGGCCACCACCGCGCCGATGGTCTGGCTGCTCGCCACCGACAGGTTCTTCAACCCGGCGTTCCACGGCTTCCTCGAGCTGGAGGGTGGCGACGTGAAGACCTGGTTGACCACCACGGTGATCGCGGTGGTGGTGCTCGGCGGGCTGTGGGACATCTTCGAGACCACGAAGCGGGCCGTGCAGGAGCGCCGCGGCCTGCCCACGCAGGTGCCCGGAACCGGCCTCTAGCGTTCCGCTGAGCCCGAGCCCGTGTTCCGCTGAGCCCCAGCCCGTGTTCCGCTAGGCCCGAGCCCGTGTGAGCAGTGCCTGAATCCGGGACACCAGCTCACGCGGGCTGAACGGCTTCGTCACGTAGTCGTCCGCGCCGGCACTGAACCCGCCCTCGACGTCCTGCTCCTGCACCCGGGCGGTGAGCATGATGATCAGCATGCCGGCGGTGGACGGGTCGGCCCGCAGCATCCGGCACACCTCGATGCCGGACAGCAGCGGCATCGAGACGTCCAGCACGGCGAGGGTCGGATGGTGCGACCGGGCCATCTCCACCGCGGCCTGCCCGTCGCCGACCGTGAGCACCTCGAGTCCGGCCTGCTCCAGCTTGAACGCCACCAGGTCACGAATGTCGGCGTCGTCGTCGGCCACCAGGACCGTGGTCACGGCAGCTCCCCTCGATCAGCATCACTACCTGAATGACCATATCCGGTTATTTACCCCTTTGGCGGGCAGTCCCGGAATGCCGAGCCGACAGCCCCGGCGAACCTCGCAACCCAGCCGCAACCGTGGTGCGACCGGTCTGCATCCCCGCAGCGGTCTCCTGATTGCCGGACACCGCACGGACCGCACCGAGAGGAATCGCATGACTGCACTGATCTACGACATCCGCACCGAGGCGCTCTTCGTCTCGGACCTGCAGCGTTCCCAGCGACCGACCCCCGAGTTGATCCGCGCGGCCGTCACCGCGACGGTGGACCGGCTCGGCGAGGACGGCTGCGCGGAGCTGGTGGCTCAGGAGTTCGGCGAGCACCCGGACTGCGCGCCCGGCCGGATGCGCTGGGCCCGGACCGCGGTCCGCTCCGCGTTCGCCGCCTGAGGCGTTCTCGGCGCCGCTCGGCCGTTTCTGCGCCGCTCGGCCGTCTCGGCGCCGCTCGGCCGTCTCGGCGCCGCTCGGCCGGAAGATCAAAATCATGATGTCGTGCGTCCGCCGGGGTACAGATCGTCGCTCCCGCCGGGACCCCTGCGGGCTTCGCAGGCCGCTGGCGCGGCCAGAACGCGAAGCCCTCCGGGGCGACGTCCGTGGGTGGGCACGGAGGAAAACCCGTCGTCTCTCATCGCGGGAAAGGCGCGCGCCGCGCTGGCCCCGCCCCGGCCCGCGCCGTTACGCTCCCGGCATGACCGCGCGATTGAGCATGTGGTGGCCCGCCTGACCGGCGGCCACACTCCCCGCGCGTAAACATCACGCGGCCGCCTCTGTCGAGGCGGCCGTTCTGCATGGTCCGGCTTCGGCAGGGGCGTCCGCCCGACCGGAACGAGGAACCATGCCCTTCGCCCTCCTGCACCGCGACGGCGCCGACCATGTCGAGGTGCTCACCGGCGACGTGATCACCGTGGACACGCTCGCCGACATCCCGCTCGAACCCGGCCGCCCGGTGCTGGCCACGATCCCCTACCGGCAGATCACCGAACGCGGCTTCGACTGCGTCGACGACGGCGCGCCACTGGAATGCCTGCTGGTCTCGTCGGTCACCACCCAGCCGCTGAGCGACTTCCCCGCCGGTGACCTGCGGGTCTCCGGCGGCCGCTTCGACCTCGGCGACGACGAGTACGGCCGGATCGTCGAGGACGTGCTCCGCGACGAGATCGGCCACGGCGAGGGCGCCAACTTCGTCATCCACCGGGTGTTCGAGGCGTCCGTCGAGGGTGACCCGGTGGCGGCGGCCCGCGCGGCGTTCGGCCGGCTGCTCGCGAACGAGCAGGGCACCTACTGGACGTTCCTGGTGCACACCGGCACCCGGACGCTCGTCGGCGCCACCCCGGAACGGCACGTCAGCGTCAACGACGGCATCGTGATGATGAACCCGATCAGCGGCACGTTCCGGCACGGCTCCGGCCCGCTGATCGACTTCTTGGAGGACCCCAAGGAGGTCGAGGAGCTCTACATGGTCCTCGACGAGGAACTGAAGATGATGGCCACCGTCGCGGAACACGGCGGCCAGGTGGCCGGGCCGTACCTGAAGCAGATGGCGCACCTCACCCACACCGAGTACCTGCTGGCCGGGCGCGGGTCGCTGGACGTCCGCGAGGTGCTGCGGGAGACCATGTTCGCGCCGACCGTCACCGGCAGTCCGATCGAGAACGCCTGCCGGGTGATCGCCCGGCACGAGAAGCGCGGCCGCCGGTACTACGCCGGGGTGCTGGCCCTGCTCTCGGTCTCCGACACCGGGGAGCAGTCCCTGGACGCCCCGATCCTGATCCGCACCGCGGAGATCACCCCCGACGGCACGCTGCGGGTCCCGGTCGGCGCCACCCTGGTCCGGCACTCCACGGCGGCGGGCGAGGTGGCCGAGACCCACACGAAGGCGGCCGGCATCCTGGCCGCCCTGGGCGCGTCCACCATCCCGGCGCGGGTGACCGCCCCGCCGGCCGCGGGTGAACGAGAGCTGGCCTCGCTGGCCGCCCGCAACGTCGACCTGGCCCGCTTCTGGCTGGATTCCCGGGAGGAGGGCGCCCTCGCGGTCCCGTCCCTGACCGGCCGCACCGCCGTGATCGTCGACGGCGAGGACACGTTCACCGCCATGCTCGCCCACCAGCTGAAAGCCCTCGGCCTCACCGTCTCCGTCCAGCCCTGGTCCACCCTCACCGGTGTGGCCTCACCCGCCGCACCCTCGCCCGGCGCAACCTCGTCTGGTGCAACCCCGTCTGGCGCGGCCTCGTCTGGTGCCGATGTGGCCGGCGCGGCCTTGGCGGCGGATCTGCTGGTGGTCGGGCCGGGGCCGGGGGACCCGGCGGATCCGGACGACCCGAAGATGGTCACGATGCGCGGTGTGGTCGCGGCCCGGCTCGCGTCCGGGCGCCCGCTCTTCGCGGTCTGCCTGGGACAGCAGATGCTGGCCCAGCACCTAGGGCTGTCCCTGATCCGCCGGGACTCCCCCTACCAGGGGCTGGCCCGCGACGTCGACCTGTTCGGCACGGTCCGCCGGGTCGGCTTCTACTCCAGCTTCGCCGCCCTCTCCCCCGCCGCAGCTCTCTCCCCGACCGCGGCTCTCTCCCCGGGCGCGGCTCTCTCTCCGGCCGCCTTGATCGACTCCGCCTACGGTCCCGTGGAGATCGCCTGCGACCCCGCGGACCGCACCGTCCACGCACTACGCGGCCCGTTCTTCGCCGGCGTCCAGTTCCACCCCGAGTCGGTCCTGAGCCGCGACGGCATCGACGTTCTTCGTGAACTTCTCCCCACACTCCTCGCCGAAGTGATTAGCCCGCTCCCGAACGGGTAGCGATTACACGTCGGTGGTCCAAGGCGATCGAGAGCCTCACCTTGGGCCACCGACCCACTCCCCGCCACCCTGGGTGAACAACCAGCCGGGCCCCGAGCGGCTGCCGTTCCCACGGGCGCCGCCCCATGGACGCACCCGCCGCTGCCCCGAGGCGCACC
>NZ_LLZH01000323.1:0-47266 GCF_001509495.1 Actinoplanes awajinensis subsp. mycoplanecinus
TTGGCACTGGCTTATCAAGCACCCTGTTGAGTTCTCAAAGAACAACCGCACACCTTCAAACGTTCCGCTCTCGCGGCCCGTTCCCCGGGGCACTCGTTCAACATTACCTGGTCGTTTCCGCTCGACCAAATCCGGGGATCTGATCGGCCTCGCCCAGTTTCTCCACACCGACATCCGCTCGAGGCGGAGAGTCTGTGAAAAGTGGCTCACGCAGACCGGCCGACTTTCGTCTTGCCCGGCTCCTGCTGGCTGAGTCACTCTACCCGGTCGGTGTCGCGGTGGCAAATCCAATGTTCTGGATCCGCGCCGCTCCGCCCGGCTCTGCAGCAAGCCTAGCTCGCTCCAGTTGCTCCCGAGGCCGCGATCCGGATTGTCACTTTCGTGGCTGTCCGTACCGGTATCTCGCTTGCAGAGAAGAAATTACTTGACTGATCGCCCGGACCGCAAATCGATGACCGTGCGCATTGCCTGTCGCACGGTGGCACACAGCGAAAGGAAACCGTGACAGAGTGGCCTCATGGACGCATCCGAGACGCTGGCGGTCGACGCGTTTCTCGGCTTGCTGGTGCCGCTCTGGCAGCTGGTGATCGGCGTACTTGTGCTGGTCACCGTCGTTGTCTCGGTCCGGAAGCTGTTCCTGCGCGGCCCCACCCGAATGGGCGGCGCGCTGCTCCTGGTCGGGTCCGCGGTGGTCGGACTCGCCGTGGTGAGTTACCTGATCCAGACTCTGTGACCCCGGATACATTCGCTCACAGACGACGGTTCGCCAGGCTCGGCAACTCTTCCCGGATCGTCTCCAGCCGGCCCAGGTCCAGGTCGGCGACGGTGATCCCCTCGGCGTCCGGCGCCTGAGCGAGCACGGTGCCCCACGGGTCGATGATCATGCTGCGGCCGAAGCAGGTCCGCCCCGGCTCGTGGTCACCGATCTGACCGGCGGCCAGCACGTAACACTGGTTCTCGATAGCCCGGGCCCGGAGCAGCACCTCCCAGTGGTCCCGCCCGGTGTGCAGCATGAACGCCGCGGGCACCACCAGGATCCGCGCGCCGGCCACCGCCAGTCGCCGGTACAACTCGGGGAACCTCAGGTCGTAACAGATGCTCAGCCCGGTCGGCACCCCACCGATCTCGGTGACGACCGTCTGCTCCCCCGGTGCCACGGTGCGCGACTCCTGGTAGGAGACGCGGCCGGCGATCTCCACGTCGTACAGATGGATCTTGCGATAGGTCGCGGCGAGCGAACCGTCGGGCCGGAACACCAGCGTGGTGTTGAAGGTGCGGGTGTCATCCGGACCGGTCTCGTGGAACGAGCCGGCGTGCACCCAGATGCCCAGCTCGCGAGCGGCCGCGGCGAAGAACTCGGCGAACTCGCCGTCGACCGGCTCGGGTTTCGGCGCGTCGGCCGCGCGACCGAGGAAATCCACGTACTCCGGCAGGACCGCGAGCTCGGCGCCGCCTGCGGCGGCACGCTCGAGCAACGAGCGGGCGACGGAGAGATTGTGGGCACGGTCTTCGCGAGAGTTCAGCTGGCAGACGGCGACGCGCATAGATGCGAGCGTACGTCGTCAGCCGGCCCCCGGTCACCGACCAGCGTCTACCAGCCGACCTCGGCCGGCATCAGCAGCACCTCGGAGCCGACCGGGTGGTAGCCGGCGTTCAACAGCGTGCGCAGGCTGGCTGCGTTGCCCGGAGCGCACTGCGCCCAGATCGGGCGGGCCTCCGGGATCAGGTGCCGGGCCGCCGTGGCCAGCAGGCGGCCATGGCCCCTCCCCTGCGCCGCGGGATCCACCTCGAAGGCGACCTCCCAGCGCCCGGCAAGCCCGCGCCCGACGATCAGCAAGCCGTGCTCGGACTCCCACACCCGGACGTCGGCACGGTAGCGGTGGGCGCGCAGGGCACGGGGATGAGAACTGGTGTCGAGGGGAGTGAGCCGGAGCGGCGGGTCACCCGGCAGCGGGGTCGCCAGCAACGACACGTCGAGGGCGCCGGCGCACAGTTCGAACCGGTCCTCCAGCGCGGTGAGGAAACGCGGCCCGCTGGGGGCGGCGAAATCCTCACCGGCGAGTTTCTCCGCCCAGGCGGGCTCGACGTCGGCGGCGACGACGATGTGGCCCGGAAACGACACCACCGCCGCCCGGTCGGGCGACGGTGGTGGCACGATCTCAAGCCACGGATCCGGCACGTGCCGGTCGCCGTGTTCGATGCCGACGAGGATGCTCGCCAGATCGCGAGAACCGGTCAGGCCGACTTCTCCTCACGGGCGTGCCGGCGACGGCCGACGAACTCGCGCGGGACGATTGTCGGATTCACGTTCTCCAGCACCACCGCACGGTTGATCACCACGCGGGCCGCGTCCGGGTTGCTGGGCACCTCGTACATCACGGAGAGGAGGACCTCTTCCATGATGGCGCGGAGGCCACGAGCGCCGGTGCCGCGGAGCATGGCCTGGTCGGCGATCGCCTCCAAGGCGCCCTCGTCGAACTCCAGCTCCACGCCGTCCAGCTCGAAGAGACGCTGGTACTGCTTGACGTAGGCGTTGCGGGGTTCGGTGAGGATCTTGATGAGGGCTTCGCGGTCGAGGTTGCGGACCGTGGTGATCACGGGGAGACGACCGATGAACTCGGGGATCAGGCCGAACTTCAGCATGTCCTCGGGCATCACCTTGCTGAAGATGTCGTCGGTGTTCCGCTCCGAGATCGACCGCAGCCGGGCGCCGAAGCCGACCCCGCTCTGGCCGACGCGCTGTTCGATGATCCGGTCCAGCCCGGCGAACGCGCCACCCACGATGAACAGCACGTTCGTCGTGTCGATCTGGATGAACTCCTGGTGCGGGTGCTTACGGCCGCCCTGCGGCGGAACGTTCGCCACCGTGCCCTCGAGGATCTTCAGCAGGGCCTGCTGCACGCCCTCGCCGGAGACGTCCCGGGTGATCGACGGGTTCTCGCTCTTCCGAGCGATCTTGTCGACCTCGTCGATGTAGATGATGCCCTGCTCGGCGCGCTTGACGTCGTAGTCAGCCGCCTGGATCAGCTTGAGCAGGATGTTCTCGACGTCCTCGCCGACATAGCCGGCTTCGGTGAGCGCCGTGGCGTCCGCGATGGCGAACGGCACGTTCAGCATCCGCGCCAGGGTCTGCGCGAGGTGCGTCTTGCCGCAGCCGGTGGGGCCGATGAGCATGATGTTGGACTTGGCCACCTCGACGTCGCTACCGCCGCCGGGAGCGCCGCTCGACTCGGCCTGGATCCGCTTGTAGTGGTTGTAGACCGCGACAGCGAGAGCCTTCTTCGCCTGCTCCTGGCCCACCACGTAGGTGTCCAGGAACTGGCAGATCTCCATCGGCTTGGGAAGCTCTTCCCACTTCACCTCGCCGGTCTCGGCCAACTCCTCCTCAATGATCTCGTTGCAGAGATCAATGCACTCATCGCAGATGTAGACCCCTGGGCCCGCGATGAGCTTTTTGACCTGCTTCTGCGACTTCCCACAGAAGGAGCACTTGAGTAGGTCGCCGCCGTCACCGATCCGTGCCACCTACGTTCTCCCTGCCGCTCAACGACCGGCCACCAGCCAGTCCGTTTCCGAGGACTGATTGCCTCGTTGCCATCTCATCGTCTGCCGACCCGCGTAACTGAGGATGCTGGCTCGACGTTACCCGCAAAGGGGCTGTTCTCCGACCCCCCAAAACGGGCGTGTCAGGGACCGGCCAGTCTAGTCGGACCGGCCAGGCCCCTGACAGCGCGTACGTCAGCTGCCGGAGCCGACGGCCTGCAGGCTCTTCTTACGGCTGACCAGGACCGTGTCGACCAGGCCGTACTCCTTGGTCTCCGCCGCGGTCATGATCTTGTCGCGGTCGATGTCCTTGCGGACCTTCTCGACGGTCTGGCCGGAGTGACGGGCCAGCATCTCCTCGAGCTGGGTCCGCATCCGCATGATCTCGCGGGCCTGGATCTCGATGTCCGAGCCCTGGCCGTAGCCGCCCTCGGTGGCCGGCTGGTGGATGATGATCCGCGAGTGCGGGAGCGCCATCCGCTTGCCCGGCGTACCGGCCGCCAGCAGCACCGCGGCCGCGCTGGCCGCCTGGCCCAGGCAGACCGTGCTGATGTCGGGACGGACATACTGCATGGTGTCGTAGATCGCCGTCATGGCGGTGAACGAGCCACCGGGCGAGTTGATGTACATCGTGATGTCGCGGTCCGGGTCGGTGCTCTCCAGCGTCAGCAGCTGGGCCATCACGTCGTTGGCCGACGCGTCGTCCACCTGAACGCCGAGGAAGATGATCCGGTCCTCGAACATCTTGTTGTACGGGTTCGACTCCTTGATGCCCCACGAGGTGCGCTCGGAGAACGAGGGCAGCACATAGCGGTTGTGCACCGGAGCGAACCCGGGAGGCATGGAAAGGTCGGTCATGGTTCAGCTCCTCAGTTCAGCGTTCCGGCACCGTCCGGGACCTGCGCGGCCCCGGTGATCACCTTGTCGATGAAGCCGTAGTCCTTCGCCGCGTCTGCCGTGAACCAGCGGTCGCGGTCGAAGTCTTCGGCGATCTGCTCCTGGGTCTGACCGGTGTGAAACGCGATCCGCTCCTGGAACATGCGCTTGGTGTACAGCATCTGCTCCGCCTGGATGGCGATGTCCGCGGCGGTGCCGCCCATCCCGCCGGAGGGCTGGTGCATCATGATGCGGGCGTGCGGCAGGGCATACCGCTTGCCGGCCGCGCCCGCGCAGAGCAGGAACTGCCCCATCGAGGCGGCCATGCCCATCGCGACGGTGGACACGTCGTTGTCGATGAACTGCATCGTGTCGTAGATGGCCATGCCCGAGTAGACCGAGCCGCCGGGCGAGTTGATCCACAGGTGGATGTCCGCCTCCGGGTCCTCCGCGGAGAGCAGCAGCAGCTGCGCACAGATACGGTTGGCGACCGCATCGGAGACCTCGCTGCCGAGGAAGATGATCCGCTCACGCAGCAGGCGGTTGAAGACCGAGTCGTCGAGGTTGCCACTCAGGGTGGAGGCGCCGCGCCGCGACACGGGCCCGTCGGGAGTGTGGAGATCGGTCATGGCAGCCCTTCACAGCTTGCTGTGTCGGCCGGTGTCCGGCCGGCCGGTTGTCCGTCGTACGACCAACCTAACCGGTCGGATGCGCAACAGCTTCCCGCTCGGGCAGGTGTTCGCTGACAGCGCACCGGCCCCGGACGTACGCCTGAAACGGCACCGGCCACCGCGCACCGTGAGCGGTGCGCGGTGGCCGGTGCATGCCTGTCTCAGGTCAGTGGTTGTGACCCGCGTGCTCGTCCTCGCTGGCGGCCCGCAGGTCGTCCAGGGAGAGCGTGTTGCCGTCGCTGTCCTTCATCGTGACCTGCTCCATGACCGACGCGAGGGCCTTGCCCCGGCGCACGTCACCGAAGACGGCCGCCGCGGCGCCCGACCGGACCAGCTGGTCGTAGTACTGCTGCGGCTGCATCTGGGCGCGCTGCGCCCGGTGCACGATCTCGTGACCGAACTCGTCGTCGCTGACCTGGACGTCCTCGGCGTCAGCGATGGTGTCGAGCAGCAGCTGGATCCGCACGCCCTCTTCGGCGGCCTCGGTCAGCTCCTGGTCGATCTGCTCCTCGGTCTTGTCCTCGGAGGCGAGGTAGTCCTGCAGGGAAGCGCCGATCTTCTCGAGCTGATCGGTCATCGCCTGCTTGCGGCCCTCGACCTCGTCCTTGACGACGCCTTCCGGAGCCGGGATCTCGGCGGCCTGGACGAGCTGCTTGAGAGCCTCGTCGCGGGCCGCGTAGATCTGCTCGACCTTCTTGGCCTTGGTGAGCCGCTCGCGCAGGTCGCCGCGCAGCTCCTCCAGGGTGTCGAACTCGCTCGCCAGCTGGGCGAACTCGTCGTCGATCTCGGGGAGCTGCTTGTCCTTGACGGTCCGGACGATGACCTTCACCTCGGCATCGTTGCCGGCGAAGTCGCCGCCGACGAGCTGGGTGGTGAAGGTGGTCTCGTCGCCGGCGGACAGGCCGACCAGCACCTCGTCCAGACCGGGGAGCAGCTGCTTGCTGCCGACCTCGTGGGAGATGTTGGTGGCCGAGCCACCCGGCACCTCTTCGCCGTCGACGGTGGCGTTCAGGTCGAGCTGGACGTAGTCCCCCTCGGCCGCGGCGCGCTCGACGGTCTTCAGCGTGGCGAACCGCTCGCGCAGGCCGTTGATCTGCTCATCGATCTCGTTGTCGCCGATCGCGACAGCCGGGACCTCGACGGTGATGCCGGCCAGCTCCGGGACGGTGATCTCGGGACGGACGTCGACCTCGGCCGTGAACTTCAGCGGCGCGTTGTCGGCGAACTCGGTGATCTCGACCTCGGGGCGACCCAGCGTCTTGACGTCGTGCTCCTGGACCGCGGCGAGGATCTGCTGCGGAATCGCCTCCTGAACGGCCTCGTTCAGGACCGCTCCACGGCCGACACGCTGGTCCACAACCGCGGACGGGACCTTGCCACGACGGAAGCCCGGCACCTGAACCTGCGCGCCGATCTCCCGGTACGCCTTCTGCAGGCTCGGCTTGAGCTCGTCGAACGGCACCTCGATGGCGAGCTTCACCCGAGTCGGGCTCAGAGTCTCGACGGTGCTCTTCACAGGCGTACTCCTTGTTGCGCGGGTAGTTGAAATCAGTCGGGGTGGCGGGATTTGAACCCACGGCCCCTCGCTCCCAAAGCGAGTGCGCTACCAAGCTGCGCCACACCCCGTGGCGTCGGCCAGTGTATGCGGTCTGCTTACTCGTGTGTGCGCTGGAGTCACCTGCGGGGGAATCCGGTTCGCACAGACGGTGGGTGATTCAGTAAGCTGTGCCCAAGACCTCGGGATTCCGGGGCCTTGCGGGCGTAGCTCAATGGTAGAGCTTCAGTCTTCCAAACTGACTACGCGAGTTCGATTCTCGTCGCCCGCTCAAAACGCATCAGCCCAGCTCACAGAGCTGGGCTGACTGCTTTTCCGGGGTGTTTCACGGGGTTGTCCAGGGTGTTTCACAGGCCCTCGGGAATCCGGATCGACTCGATCCAGGGCGGTGGCGCCGGCGGGTTGCGGCCCACCAGGCCGGCCACCACCCGGGCCTGTCCGGGTGCCTTCTCCGGCCACGGTGTCTCCCCGTCGGTGAACACCACCACGATGTTCGGTTTCAGCTGGGCGCGTAAAGCGTGCTCGATACCGACCCGCATGTCGGTGCCGCCGCCACCCTCCAGCACCACCTCGCCGATGGCCGCGACCCGCCGGACGGTGTGGACATCCGCGTCGCAGGACAGCACCGCGACCCGCTCCCGGCCGATGCCGACGGTGCGCAGCACGCCGGCCAGCTCGGCGAGCACCACCCGCAGCTCACCGTCGCCCATCGAGCCGGACGTGTCGACCACCACCGCGACCCGGGCCATCGGGCGGCGCAGGCGGGGCAGCACCACCCCGGGCACGGCCGCGCCCCGGCGGGACGGCCGCTGGTAGGTGTAGTCGACAGCGCCGGACGCCCAGGACGCCGCCTCCCGGACCGCGCCGGCCAGCGCCCGCCGCCAGTCCACCACCGGTTCCAGGATCTCGTCGGCCCAGCGCCGCCACCCGGCCGGCACGCTGCCGCGGCCGGTCGCCCGGGCCTTGACGGCCTGCGCGGTCTGCCGCCGGATCGCGGCCGCCTCGACCACGCTGACCTGGGGCGCGTCCGCGGACTCCCACGGCATCGGCTGCCCGTGCGCGCCGGAGCCGCACTGCGGGTGGTGCGGGGTGGGCGGGATCGACGGCAGGTACTCCTCGAACAACCGGCCGGGCGGCAGGTCGAACGTCGCCGGTCGCAGCGCACCGGCCGGCAGCCCGGCGATGTCGTCGTTGATCTCGCAGTCCTGGGCGATGTTGATCCGGTGGTGGTCGCGGCGCAACGCCGGCGGGACCAGCTCGGCCCGGCCGTGATGGTCACGCAGCAGATGGGCCACCTCGTGGACCCAGACCGCGGCGAGCGCGGCGACCGGGATGGCGTCGACGAACTCCGGTGAGACGTAGCAGCGCCAGTGCCGGTCGACGGCCATCGTGGACACCGCGGTGGTCGGCACCACGGTCAGGCTGTAGAGCGCGGAAGCCAGGTAGGGCTGCTCCCCCGCCGCCCGCAGCCGCGCGCCGAGCAACTTCGTCCGGTCCAGCTCGCGGTGCTCAGGCGCCACCGGTCAACATCCCGGACGCACTGAGCACCTCGACGAACGCGTCGATCGCGGGCGGCACCGGCCACGCCGGTTGCCGCATACGGGCCAGGTCGAACGCGGCCCGGGCGGCCACGTCCGGCACACCGGCGTCGACCGCTTTCGCCAGCACCACCCAGCCGGCCTCCCAGCGTTCCCGGGTCACCGACGCCTCGATCGCGGCCACCACGGCGGTGAGGAAGGCGAGTTGCCGGTCCCCGCGGTCGGGCAGCGCGAACGCCTCCGGGTCGGCCAGCACCCGCTCCGGGTCGGGCAGGTCGAGCTCGTGCAGATACGTCGCCAGCTCCAGTCCCGCACCGTCACCGACCGCGCCGATCAGTGCGGTGGTCAGCGCGTCCCGGCCGGTGTCCGTACAGAAATGGAAGACCAGCAGGCGCAGGGCCATGTCCCAGGTGCGCGGCGAGGGCCAGGCGCCACCGCGGGCCTCGGCGTCGGACGGCAGGTGATGGGTCAGGCCGGGCCGGGCGGTGAGGAACCCGGCGATCACGCCCCGGGCGCGGGCCAGCGCACCGGCCGCGCGAGCCGGGACGATGGCCGGCACGTCCACCTGCGGCCAGACCCCGGCCAGGCCCCGGGCGACCACCCGGGGGTCGTACGTCCAATGCAGGTGGACGAAGCGGTTGGCCAGCGGCGGGCTGAGGTGCCAGCCGTCCGCGGCGCTGGCCGGCGGGTTCGCGGCCGCGACGATCCGCACCGCCGGTGGCAGGGTCAGGCTGCCCACCCGGCGTTCCAGCACCACCCGGAGCAGGGCGGCCTGCACGGCGGGCGGCGCCGAGGACAGCTCGTCGAAGAACAGGATGCCGCGGCCGGCCCGGGACAGCCGGACCGCCCAGTCGGGTGGCGCCATCGGCACGCCCTGGACCGCCGGGTCGTCGCCGACGATCGGCAGGCCGGCGAAGTCGGACGGCTCGTGCACGCTGGCGATCACGGTCTCCATCGGCGCGCCGAGCCCCTCGGCGAGCTGGGTGAGCGTCGCCGACTTGCCGATGCCCGGCTCACCCCAGAGCAGCACCGGCAGGTTCGCGGCGACGACCAGGGCCAGGGCGGCCACCCGCTGGTCGGTGGCCGGCTCGGTCCGGGTGGTGCGGATCCGGCTCAGCAGCTCGTCGGCGGCGTCCAGCCCGGTTGTCATGCGTGCTCCTTCAGATACTCGACCGCGGCGTGGAACGCCGGGCCGCGCTGGTCCTTCGGCTCGAGGTAGGCCAGCATGTCGTCGAGGTAGTCGAGCACCGACACGTCGTCCTGGTTGGGCATCCGCGGGTCGGCGCCGGCGTCGACCAGCGCGATGATCAGCTCGGGCGGCCAGAGGTTGACCACCGCGAGGTAGAGCGGGGTGCTGCCCTCCTTGTCCCGGTCGTTGACGTTCAGACCGGCCTCGAGGAGCCGGGGCAGCAGGCGGGTGTGGTCGAACGAGCGCAACCGGTGCAGCAGCGTGCGCCCGCGGCCGTCCCGGACACCCGGGTCCATCCCGCCGTCGAGCAGCTCGAGGACCACCCGGGTGCCGCCGTGCACCATCCGCAGCCACAGGTCCCGCCGGTGGTCGCGCAGCCGTTTCGGGAGCCGGCCGGACATCCCGGTCCAGGCCTGCGCCGCGGCGAAGCAGCCGGACACCGGGCCGCCGAACGCGCGCAGGGCGCGTTCCCGCTGCGCCTCGGCGGCGGTGTGCGCGGGCAGGTGGAGCCGCCCGTCCCGGTGGTCGATCACGTGCCACTCCCCGTGGCAGCGGACCCGGGTGAACACCGCCCGGTCGGCCGGCTCAGCCGGCGGGGCGGCCGGGGTGCCGGGGAACAGCGCCGAGCGGATCAGCGGGTGCAGCGCGCCGGCCGGGAGCCGGCCGTGCCGGACCAGGTCGAGATCGGGTGGGAAGCGCAGCAGGCGGGGCGACAGGTGCGGAAGGCGGCGCACCTCCGTGTAGCCGTCCCAGGTCACCTGCTGAGCTGTGGCCGTCACCACGTCGCCGTCGACGCCCAGGCGCAGGATCTGGCGGCGGTCCAGCCAGCCGGTCAGCGTCAGGGTCCGCTCGCCGAACTGGGCGGCGACCCGCCGGGCCTCGGCCACCAGGGCGTACGGATCGATCAGCCGGAAATGATCGTCGGTGAACAGCCGAACGGCCTCCTCGTGGCTGATCGGCAGGCCGGCAGCGTGCCAGGCCTCGAGCAGGTCGGTGGGCGTGCGCGGCCCCTCGACCCCGGCCGCGGTCAGAGCAGGCCCGCTCACCGTGGCGCGCAGCTCACCGGCCCGCCGGGCGTCCCAGTGGTGCGGTGCCAGCCGGATCGGTGGCACCGGCAGGTGTTCCGCGTCCACCGGCAGCAGGTCGGCGAGCCGGCCGGTGCCGAGGGTGAGCCGTTGCGAGCCCAGCACCGACTGCGGGCTGCGGACCGTGAGCAGCACCGTCTCGAGGTCGACCGGGCCGTCCGGTGCCAGCAGATAGAGCACGTCGGTGGCCAGCGTCGAATAACCGCCGAGGGCCCGGGGCAGGTGCCAGCGCAGCAGGTCGGGCGCGAACCCGGCGAGCATGCCGAGCAGCGTGGCCGCGCCATCGGGGCCGAACCGCTCGGCGAGCGACGCGGCGTCGAAGGTGACGTCGACGTCGCCGGCCGCGCAGGCCGCCGCCCAGTCGCCGCGCTCCCGGGCCGCGGTGCACTCCGTGATCATCCGGGCCGGTACGGCGTACCGCCGGATCCGCTCCCACTCGGCCAGGCTCATCGGTACACGCTCGCGATCGCGCCGAGGTCGGTGTGCGGCGGTGTCACCGAGCGGGGTGACTGCCGGCGCATCCGCCGGGGCACCCCGCCGTTGAGGCCGAGGTGCTCCAGCTGCCCGGCGGCGGCCAGCAGCACCCGCGCGCCCCGGCCGGTCACGCCGGTGAACCGCAGGTCGAGACGGCGCAGGGTGCTGCCCGGCAGCGCGGCGGCCAGCAGCGCGGCACCGGTGTCGCCGACCTCGTTGGGCCGGCCGCCGAGGGCCCGCTCGGACGGCGGCCGGGCCAGGTCGAGGGCGACCCAGTCGCGCAGATTCGCGGCCAGCGGCGCCACGTCGGTGATCCCGTTGCCGCCCAGCCCGAGCGTCATGCCGAGGCCGGCCAGGCCCTCGGCGAGCGCGGCCGCGCCGTCGTCGCCGAGGTGGTTGACCGCGAGGTAGAGCTCGCGGACGCCGCCGTCGCGGACCAGTCGCAGCAGCACCGGCACCGCCGCGGCGCGCAGCCCGTTGGCGCCCAGGAACAGCCGCTGCATCACCGGCGGGCGGGCGGCCAGCGCGTCGGCCAGGTGCTCCAGCCCGGCCGCGGTGAGCCCGGTGTTGACCAGGTCGAGGGTGCGCAGCGTGGTGTTGCCGGCCAGCGCCGCGGCCAGCCGGGCCACCCCGGCGTCGCCGATCGGGTTGCGCTTGAGCCAGAGGGCGCGCACGTCCCGGTCGGTGCGGAGCCGGTCGGCGAGCGCGGCCGCGCCCTCCGCGTCGATCCGGTTGCAGCCGAGATAGACGGTGCTGAGACCGTGGCCGGGGACGAGCGCGTCGGCGACCGCCTGGACGCCCGGGGTGCCGAGTCCGTTCGTACCCAATAACAAATGGGTCGCGTGCGGTGAGGCGACCGCGGTCCGGACCAGCCGGGTCGCCTGCTCCGGGCCGACGCCCTGCTTGCAGAGATCGACCCGGCCGTCCGGACGGACCAGCCCGCGGGCGAACTCCTCGACCGCGACCACCGGTTCGGGTGACGCGAGCCGGCGCAGCAGCCCGTCGAAGTCGGCCGGTGCAGCCAGGCCGCTCTCCGGGTCACTGATCGCCGGGCACCGCACGGCGGGGGTCTCGTCCATCGGCCACCATCCCACCGAACGAAAAGGTCCAGGTGGCGAAGCCGGCCGGATTCGAACCGGCGTCCTCCTGCTCGATGCCAAGGCGCGACGACCTCTGCGCTACGACTTCGCCGCGGCGGAGCCTACGGGAGTGGTACGACATTCTCGGACCCTCGTTGACAGGTGACCCGTTGGTCACATAACTTAGCGTCATGACCGACGACGATCGGGTGTTCAAGGCCCTGGCCGACCCGAGCCGTCGCTTCCTGCTCGACCTGCTCTTCGTCCGGGACGGCCGCACGCTCACCGAGCTGGAGTCCGAGCTGGCGATGACGCGCTTCGGCGTCGCCAAGCACCTGCGGGTGCTCGAGGAGGCGGGACTCGTCGTCACCCGCCGATCGGGCCGGGAGAAGTTGCACTTCCTCAACCCGGTGCCGATCCGCCAGATCCACGACCGGTGGATCGACAAGTACACCGAGCACCAGATCACCACTCTCATCGATCTCAAGCACACGCTGGAGGAAGAGTCATGAGCGACACCAAGGTGTTCCGCATCTGGATCAAGGCGACTCCGGAGAAGATCTGGGAGGCGCTCACCGACCCGGAGTGGAACAAGCGCTACGGCTACGGCACCCCGCAGACCTACGACCTGCAGAAGGGCGGCCAGTACCAGGCGGTCGCCAGCCCGGAGATGAAGGACTACGCGAAGGCGCACGGGTTCGAGATGGCCGACATCGTCGTCGAGGGCGAGGTGCTCGAGGCGGACGCGCCGCGCCGGCTGGTGCAGACCTGGAAGATGCTGATGGACCCGGGCACCGCGGCCGAGCCGTACACCACGCTGACCTGGGACATCGAGGACTCCGGGCCGGGCGTCTGCCGGGTCACCATCACGCACGAGCTGACCGGCGCCCCGGCGCACGCGGCCATGGTGCAGGGCAACCCGGACGCCGGCGCCGAGGGTGGCGGCGGCTGGGCCTGGGTCCTCAGCGACCTCAAGTCGCTACTGGAGACCGGCTCGATCCTGGCCGGCAAGTAACCGGGCGGAGCGGTCCTGGCGGGACCGCTCCCACCGTCCGATTTTGCTAGCGTCCGACCCATGGCCGTGTTCTGGTTCGCCGTTCTCGGGCTGGGCATGTCGATGAGCGGCACGGCGATCTGGCTGGCCCGGCGGGACAGGCGGCGCGCGCTCGACGAGCGGGACGAGCCCGAGCAGCACGGCCGCCACAGTGGGTGAGAGCCGCGGCTGACAGACTTGACCGCGTGAGTGACGGGGAGTTGGCGGCGTACAGTCTCGTCGAGCTCGCCGTCGACCGGTTGCGGCGCGACATCCTGAGCGGGCGCACCGACCCGGGTGAGCGGCTGGTCGAGGAGCAGTTGACCAAGCGGCTCGGCATCAGCCGGGCGCCGCTGCGCGAGGCCATGCGACTGCTGGCCGAGCAGGGCCTGGTCGAGCACATCCCGCGGCGCGGCGCGCGGGTGGCGACCCTCTCCGACGCCGACGTGGGCGAGCTGTACGAGATCCGCGACATCCTGGAACGCCACGCCGTCACCAGCCGGCCCACCGGCGCCGATCTGGCCGGGCTGCGCTCCGCGCTGGACGTCATCCGGGCGGCGACCGATCAGGACGACCGGCTGGAGCTGGCCAACGCGCACCGCCGCTTCCACGTCGAGGTGGTCGCGCTCAGCGGCAACCGTCAGCTCACCGCGCTCTACGAGACGGTCCTCGTGAAGATCCAGCTCTACATGGCGGTGAACATGCGCCGCGAGGCCGAGGTGGCCCGGGCCGAGGACGGGGTGCTGCGCCACGAGCGGCTCTTCGCCGCGGTCGAGCGGGGCGACGCCACCGAGATCCTGACCGCGTTGAGCGCGCACGGGGCTCGCACCTACCTGACGCGCTGACAAACGCTGAACCGCTAGATCACTCCGGGAAATCACCCCGTTACACGACGTGGGATCCCTCGAAACAGAACTGTCGACAATCGACGGCATGGCTTTCTGACAGCAGGCCGTCGAAGGGACGACAGTCATGACTGCGACGATCGGGCCGGTGCCGGCCGACCCCTACCCCTGGCCCTACGACGGCGCGGTACCGGTGGACCGCACCGCGCTGCTCTGCATCGACTGGCAGACCGACTTCTGCGGGCCGGGCGGCTACGTCGACGCGATGGGCTACGACATCGAGCTCACCCGCGCCGGGCTCCCGGCCACCGCCAAACTGCTCCAGCACGTCCGCGACCTGGGCATGCTCGTCATCCACACCCGCGAGGGCCACGACCCGGACCTGTCCGACCTGCCGGCCAACAAGCGCTGGCGCTCGGCCCGGATCGGCGCCGAGATCGGCGGCCCGGGCCCGTGCGGCCGCATCCTGATCAAGGGCGAGCCGGGCTGGGAGATCGTGCCCGAGGTCGCGCCGGCGCCCGGCGAGGTGATCGTCGACAAGCCCGGCAAGGGCGCGTTCTACGCCA
This sequence comes from Actinoplanes awajinensis subsp. mycoplanecinus, assembly GCF_001509495.1. Lineage (NCBI taxonomy): Bacteria > Bacillati > Actinomycetota > Actinomycetes > Micromonosporales > Micromonosporaceae > Actinoplanes > Actinoplanes awajinensis. The sequence goes on from NZ_LLZH01000323.1 coordinate 14,455, forward strand.
CCAACCTCGACCTGGTGCTGCGCACCCACGGGATCACCCATCTGATCCTGACCGGCATCACCACCGACGTCTGCGTGCACACCACGATGCGCGAGGCGAACGACCGCGGCTACGAGTGCCTGATCCTGAGCGACTGCACCGGCGCCACCGACCCGGGCAACCACGTCGCGGCGCTGCACATGGTCACCATGCAGGGCGGCGTCTTCGGCTGCGTGGCGACGTCCGACGACGTCATCGCCGCGACGGAGGTCTGAGCCGTGCCGACCGTTGAGGCATCACCCACCCCGTTCACGCTGGAAAAGACCAGCACCGCGCTGCTGGTCATCGACATGCAGCGCGACTTCCTGCTCCCCGGCGGCTTCGGCGAGAGCCTGGGCAACGACGTCGCGCAGCTGCGGCGCACCATCGAGCCGCTGGCCGCGCTGCTGGCAGCCTGGCGAGCGGCCGGGTGGAAGGTCATCCACACCCGCGAGGGCCACCTGCCCGACCTGTCCGACTGCCCGCCGGCCAAGCTCCGGCGCGGGCCGATGATCGGCCAGGCGGGTCGCTTCGGCCGGGTCCTGATCCGTGGCGAGTACGGCCACGACATCATCGACGAACTCGCACCCGTCGAGGGCGAGGACGTCGTCGACAAGCCCGGCAAGGGCGCGTTCTACGCCACCGATCTCGCCAAGATCCTCGAGAACGACGGCATCACCTCCCTGGTCGTCACCGGGGTGACCACCGAGGTCTGCGTGCACACCACGGTCCGCGAGGCGAACGACCGCGGCTACGAGTGCCTGGTGCTCGCCGACTGTGTCGGCTCCTACTTCCCCGAGTTCCAGCGCGTCGGCCTGCAGATGATCGCCGCACAGGGCGGGATCTTCGGCTGGGTCGCGGAATCGTCCGCCCTGATCGAGGAGATCACGCGATGACACCTGCCAACAGCGCGGTGAAACCTGCCTACTGGGTCCGCGGCGACACCAACGCCTTCTTCGGCTTCGGCGTCAACGTCCTGGTCAACGTACTCACCCTGACCGGTCTCTGCCTCGGCGTGATCAAGTTGCCGGCCGGTGACGTGTTCGGGGTGATCCTGCCGGCGCTCGGCATCGCCCTGGTCGGCGGCAACGTCTACTACACGTACCTGGCTCGCAAGCTGGCCGTGCGGGAGAACCGCACCGACGTCACGGCGATGCCGTACGGGCCGAGCGTCCCGCACATGTTCATCGTGATCTTCGTGATCATGCTGCCGATCTACCTGACCACCAAGGACCCGGTGAAGGCGTGGACGGCCGGCATCGCCTGGGCGTTCATCATCGGCGTGATCGTGCTGATCGGCGCGTTCGTCGGGCCGTACATCCGCAAGTACACGCCGCGGGCCGCGCTGCTCGGCACCCTGGCCGGCATCTCGATCACCTTCATCTCGATGAACCCGGCCGGCAACATGTGGAAGGCCGCCTGGATCGCCCTGCCGGTCTTCGGGCTGCTGCTGGTCGGCCTGCTCACCGACGTGAAACTGCCGTTCAACCTGCCGATCGGCCTGGTCGCGCTGCTGGCCGGCACCGCGATCGGCTGGATCGGCGGGGTGATGAGCGTGCCGGACGTGACCGCCGCCGCGAAGGACATCGCGTTCGCCTTCCCGCACCTGAAGTTCGACCTGCTGATCGACGGCCTGACCGACATGGCGCCGCTGCTGGCCACCGCGATCCCGCTGGGTGTCTACAACTTCACCGAGGCGATGACCAACGTGGAGAGCGCGGCCACCGCCGGCGACCGGTACAACCTGCGCAGCGTGCTGCTGGCCGACGGGGCCGGCGCGGTGATCGGCTCGTGCCTCGGCTCACCGTTCCCGCCGGCCGTCTACGTCGGTCACCCGGGCTGGAAGGCGGCCGGCGGCCGCACCGGGTACTCGATGGCCACCGGCGTGGTGATCGCGCTGCTCTGCTTCTTCGGCCTATTCGGACTGCTCGGCGCGATCTTCCCGACCGCCGCGATCGTGCCGATCCTGCTCTACATCGGCCTGCTGATCGGGGCGCAGGCGTTCCAGGCGACGCCCCGGGCGCACGCCGCCGCGGTGGTCGCCGCGCTGGTGCCGAACATCGCCCAGTGGGCCACCGGGCAGATGGACAACGCGCTCGCCGCGGCCGGCACCACCGCGGCACAGGTCGGCAACGACGCGCTGACCGGCGCCGGTGTGGTCTACGACGGGCTCAAGACGCTCGGCGAGGGCGCCATCCTGGCCGGTCTGGTGCTCGGCGCGATCGTGGTGTTCATCATCGACAAGCGTTTCTGGCACGCCGCGATCTTCGCCGGGACCGGTGCGGCGCTCACCTTCGTCGGCCTGATCCACGCCCCGAAGGTGCAGTTCAACGCGAACGGGCAGGTCGCACTCGGCTACCTGTTCCTGACCGTGGTCTGCGTGCTCTTCGCGCTGACCCGGCCCGCACCGCGCGTCCCGGAGCCCGGTGAGGACCCGGAGGAGGCGCCGGCCGGCCGCGAGACCGTACCGGCAGCCTGACCGCGTGGACGGCCCGGCTGCCCGCCGGGCCGTCATCGGACGAGAGGACATCGCATGGAGCGCGACCGGCCCGAGGTGATCGCCGAGGTCACCGCGGCCTTCGAGGCCTATGAGCGGGCGCTCGTGGCGAACGACGTCGAGAAGATCCTGAGCTTTTTCGCACCGGAGGCGGTCCGCTTCGGCATCGCCGATCAACAGGTCGGCATCGAAGAACAGGAGAGGTGGCGGCGCGCGCAAGGCCCGTTGCCGCCGGGCCGCGCCCTCAAGGAGACCCAGATCATTTCGTACGGCCTGAGCACCGCGGTCGTCACCACCCTGTTCGGCTACCCCGGCTCGGACGTGCTGGGCCGGCAGACGCAGGCGTGGGTGCGCCGGCCCGAGGGCTGGCGCATCGTCACCGCGCACGTCTCCGAACCCCGCACGTGAGCCGCCGGGTCAGACGAACAGGCTCTTCACCCAGTTCACCGCGTCCATCACCCAGGCGGTCTGCTGCAGGAAGGTGAACCCGGCGCCGACCAGGAACACGCCCACCACCATGTGCGAGCCCCGGGCGGTGTGCCGGGTGCGGCCCATCTGCCGCTCCAGCACCGTCCGGCCGACCAGCCGGGCGAGCGCGAAGACACCCGCGGCCACCAGCAGCGTCACCACGAACACCACCACCGGGGTGGTCAGTGAGCCGCCGCCGGAGAGCGCCCAGATGCCCCAGCAGACGAACGTGAACAGCACCGCGGCGGTGCTCCACTCGCCGCCGCGGCGCAGCTGGCGGACGTGCCAGCCGAGGCTGTGCTGCGGGCGGGGCGCGTCGGCTCCGGGCCAGCCGGTGCCGGTCGGCTCGTGCTGGGCGGTGTTGTCGTGCTGCTGCGGCGCGCGCGGCGTGACCTGGGCCCGGCCCTGGCTGAACGGCGACTGCGGCGCGTTCTGCGGCGCCGGCGAGGTCGGCGCGTGCGGCGTCTGGACCTGGGTGTGCTGGTGCTCCGGCGCCTGCACCCGGGTGGGCGGGTGGTTCGGCGTCTGGACACGCGGCGGCTCGCCGGACCGCGGAACGGCGGGTGCGGGCTGCGTCGGCGGCTCCGCCCACGGGTCCTGCGGCGGCATGTCGAGCGTCCGCTCCGACCACTGCGGTTGCTCCGGCATGATTCCCCTCTCGATCAGGTGGCTGATCAGCCACCTGCCTTCGAGAGTAACGACGCCGCAAATAGGTGGCCCGCGACACGGCAGTCCGTTACACAAGCTCCATGGATTCCGCGATACGACTCCGGCAGGGCACGGCCGAGGATTTCCCGGCGGTCTGGGACCTTCTGGGCCTGGTGTTCCACGACGAGTTCGAGGACGAGGCGCGGGACGCCGAGGAGGCGATCTTCGAACCGGAGCGGTCCCTGGTCGCCGACGACGCCGGGCTGATGGCCGGGCACGCGCTCGCGTTCAGCCGCCGCCTGGCCGTGCCCGGCGGTGAGCTGCCGGCCGCGCACATCTCCAGCGTCGGGGTCCGGCCCACGCACCGGCGGCGCGGCCTGCTGACCGCGCTGATGCACCGCCAGCTGATCGACATCGCCGAGGCCGGGCGGGAGCCGCTCGCCGTGCTGTGGGCCAGCGAGACCTCGATCTACCCCCGGTTCGGGTACGGCCCGGCCGCCTTCCGCCACAAGTTCTCGATCATGAACCAGGAGGTCCGGCTGCCCGCCCCGCCGCCCGGCCCGCCCGCCCGGCTGCGGATGGGATCGCCGGCCGACCTGCTCGGCGAGCTCCGCCAGGTGTACGACCGGGTGCGCCCCGGCCGGGTCGGCTGGTCCGACCGCGACGACAACTGGTGGCGGTACGTCCTGGCCGACCCGAAGGACCAGCGCGACGGCGCCACCCGGCAGCACGCGGTGCTCCTGGACGGACCCACCGGCCCGGCCGGGTACGCGCTCTGGCGGGTCAAGGGCGGCTGGACCGACCACGGCCCGGACGGCGAGGTGCAGGTGGGTGAGGTGGTCGCCGGTGATCCGGTGACGTACCAGGCGCTCTGGCGCTTCCTGCTCGGCATCGACCTGACCCGGACCGTGTCCTACAAGCTGGGCGCCGTCGACGAGCCGCTGCAGTTCCTGGTGGACGAGCCGCGGCGGCTGGGCGCCCGGAAGATGGACGCGCTCTTCGTCCGGCTGGTGGACGTGCCCGCCGCGCTGGCCGCCCGGCGCTACCTGACCGCTGTCGACGTGGTGCTCGAGGTCGACGACCCGATCCTGCCGGCGAACGCCGGGCGCTGGCGGCTGACCGGCGGGCCGGACGGTGCGACCTGCGTCCGGACCGGTGGCCCGGCCGACCTGGCCTGCGCGGTGACCGATCTCGGCGCGGCCTACCTGGGTGGCACCTCGCTGGCCACCCTCGGGGCGGCCGGACGTGTCCACCAGCTGTCCGACAATGATCCGAGTGCGGCGTTCGGCTGGCACCGCCCGCCGAGCGTGACCGAGGTCTTCTGAGCGGACGGGCGGGTACCGTCAGATCATGGCTGAGCCCGAACGCCGCCGGCGGCGTGTCCGTCCCTCCTCGGACGCGTCCTCGGGTGCCTCCTCGAGCGCCTCTTCGGGCATCTCCTCGGGTGCCTCCTCGGGCGCGGACGACGTCCCGGCGGCCCAGGCGCCGGTGCCCACGCCTCCCCCGGCTCCCCCGGCGACGCCGGTCCCTCGTGCACCGATCCCGACCGCGCCCACCAGCCCGGCGGCACCCGTCCCCACCGCGCCCACCGGCCCGGCAGTGCCGATCCCGGCCGCGCCGGCCGGCCCGGGTGTGCCGGTGCCCGCGCCGCCCGCGTCGGCGCCCGCCCGGCCGGTGCGGCCCGCCGGACCGCCACCGCCGAAGCGGACCGCCGGCAACGGCGGCGGCAACACCGAGGACCGCGAGGTCGAACGTGGCCTGCGCGGCCTCGTCGGATCCGGGTCGTCGCAGGTCAGCGTCGGAGCCGCACTCCGGGCCCGGGACGCCGCGCGGCCGAGTGACGAGGACCTGGCCGCCGCCGACCGGGACCTGGTGATCGTGCGGCGCAACTGGCTGCCGCGCGAGGAGTTGCCACGCCGGTAGAAGCTGCGCGACCACAATGCCCGGACACTACGATGTGGTGGACCACCGGCCGCAGGATCCTGGAAACGGTTGACTAGCCCATGCAGTGGAAGAACCGCCCCAATGGCCTGACCTGGTCAGGTGTCATCAAGAACGAGGAAGCCAAGCGGGAGGCCGCCGCGCAGCTCGCGGCCGAGCTTCAGGACGGGCAGACGGTCGGGATCGGCTCCGGTTCGACGAGCTTCCTCACCCTGCAGGCCCTCGCCACGCGCGCCGAGAAGGAGGGCCTCTCCTTCACCGCGATCCCGACCTCGATCGAGGTGGCGAACGCCTGCTCCGCGCTCGGTCTGCGGATCACCACGCTGAACGACGCCCGCCCGGACTGGTGCTTCGACGGCGCCGACGAGGTCGACGACCACAAGCGGCTGATCAAGGGCCGGGGCGGTGCGCTCTACCAGGAGAAGCTGATGATGTCCGCGGCGCCGAAGGCGTTCATCGTGGTCGACCAGTCCAAGATCGTGGACCGGCTCGGGCAGAACTTCGCGGCGCCGGTGGAGATCGACCCGGCCGCGCTCAGCCTGACCTTCGAGAAGCTCGAGGGCTTCCCCGGTCTGGAGGAGGTCACCCTGCGCGCCGCCGGCGGCAAGGACGGCCCGGTGATCACCGAGCGCGGCAACCTGACCCTGGACCTGCGGTTCAGCGAGATCGGCGAGGACGCGCACACCCGGCTCAAGCAGATGCCCGGCGTGGTGGAGACCGGCCTGTTCTTCGGCTACGACTTCGAGCTGATCCTGGCCGGCTGATCTGGCCGGCTGATCTCAGCCGGCCAGGTCCACTCCCCGGCTGGTGCTCACGGCTGCCTCAAGGCGGTTGAGGCAGCCGCCGGCACCAGCCGGCCGTGCGTGCGACCTTGCTCAGAACGTGAGCGCCGCACGCAGCACGGCGGCCACCTGATCGGCCGCGGCCCGGGCCGCGTCGATGGTGGCGATCTTGCGGGCGAAGCCGTGGTTCACGCCCATGTACCGGGTGTGCACCACCGGCACCCCGGCACTGATCAGCGCGTCCGCGTAGTCGGCGCCCTCGTCGCGGAGCGCGTCGTACTCGGCCGTGATGATCAGGGTGGGCGGCATGCCGGACAGGTCGGCGACCGCCAGTGGCGCCACGTCCGGGGTGAGCCGCTGCCGCGGGTCCGGGACGTAGGTCTCCCAGGCCAGCTTCATCGAGGCGCGGTCGAGGCCGTACTCGCCGAGCTCGTCGTAGGACTCGGCCGAGGTGAGCGGGTCGAGGGCCGGGTAGATCAGCGCCTGGAAGTCCAGCGGGGTGGCGGCGTCCCGCTGCCGGCGCGCGGTGACCGTGGCCAGCTGGCCGCCGGCGCTGTCGCCGCCGATCGCCAGCCGGGACGGGTCGACGCCCAGCTCCGAGCCGTTCTTGCGGACGTAGCCGAGCACTGTCGCGGCGTCGTCGAGCGCGGCCGGGTGCACGTGTTCCGGTGCGAGCCGGTACCCCACCGACAGCACCGCGCAGCCGGACCGGTCGGCGACCCGGCGGCAGAACCGGTCAACGGTCTCGATGCTGCCGTAACACCAGCCGCCACCGTGCAGGTAGACGAAGAGCGGCGCGTCGGCGCGGGTGGCGTAGAGACGGCAGGGCACGCCGTCGGCGTCCAGGTCGGCGACGACCGGCAACGGCAGTGCCGGGCCGGTCTCCGCCTCGTTGGACTCCTCCATCGCCGTGCGGGCGGCGAGGAGCTGGTCGTAGGGGCTGGCCGCGAGCTGCTCGGCAGTAGGGCGGCGGCGAAGTCTCGCCGCCGCCGTCACCTGGGGGTGGAGCATGCCTGCGTCAGCCGAGCTGGGCCAGGACGAGACCGCCGCGGGCCTTCGGGGTGAACCAGGTGCTCTTGCGCGGCAGCTTCAGCCGGGCCAGGTTGACCGCGACGAAGTCCTCAACGGTCACCGGCGCGATCAGCACGGCCAGCGCGGCCCGACCGGCGTCGACCTCACCACGCAGCCACTCGACCGGGTAGTCACCACCGATGTAGGAGATCCGCTTGTCGCCGGGTTCCAGACCCAGCACGTCACCCAGCAGCACCCGCTCGACCAGTCCGTGGTCCAGGTTGTCCACCGCGGTTCCGGCCGGGTCGGACGGCAGTGCGACCGAGTAGGAGCGACCCCCTGCGTACACCTCGATCGTGCCCTTGGGGGGAAGGGCCGCGGCGCGCGGCAGCTCAGTGACCGTCGCACCTGCCTCGCGGAGGCCTTTCAGAAACTCCTCCGGCGTCGCCGGAAGCTCGCTGACCAGGCGGTTGTAGGGCTGGATCGCGACCGAGGCGGGTGTGGTGATCACCGCGAGGAAGCGCGGCAGCCCACCGGTCTGCGCGGCCAGGCTCCGGTGGTTGCCGTCGGCGACCACCAGCTCGCCGCCGCCGGCCAGCGCGGTGAGCCGGTCCTGCAGCTCACCGGCGCCCAGCACCCAGATGGCGTGGGTCCGGCCGGTCTGGTCGGTGTCGGTGGCCTCCGGCTCACCGGCCGCGTCGCAGGCGTCGGCGAGCGCGGCATGCAGTTCCTCGCCCTTGCCGGTCTGCAGCAGCAGCACCGGCGAGAGCAGCGTCTGCAGCGCCTCGGCGAGCGCGACCCGCTCACGGACCTTGGCGATGAAGACGTCCTCGTTGCGGATGACCAGGCCCGGCTCGTCGGCGCTGGTGGAGATCTCGGCCGTTTCGACCATGCTCCACAGGCCGTAGGCGGGCGCCTCGTCCTTCGCGGTGATCCGATAGAGCACCACGACGTGCTCAGCCTGCCGGTAGTCGCCCTCGGACTTGTCGCGCTCCAGCCGGACGACGGCGTCCGGCAGGGCTTCCGCGAAGGTCTTGCCGAGGGAGTCGGGCGCGAGATGCGGCATTTCCACGGCCAGCGAGCTGTGCGGATTGGCCGTGATGATGTCGGTGATTTCGGCGTCGTCGGCGAACTCGTCGTAGTTCTGGGCTCCGGTACCGCCAGTGGTGATCCAGGCCCGGCTGATCGGGTGCACGACCGTCATGAGGGGCAACTTACCCCGCGGACCGGCGGTGCCTACCTACCGGCATGTTCGCGCGTGACCTGCTCAACTGTGCCCGTCGATGAGCGTTAACCGGACGTTCGACCGGAAGTGCCGTCCCGAGGAGCGGATGTTCCGTCCCGAGGAACGGATTCGCGGTGACCGTGACCGGCGGTGCGACGAGTCCCGCCAGTTCCGGGGAGAGATCCGCCCAGACGCCGCGTTGAACGCCGATCGTCATGTCTGCTGCCGTGCTGGATGAGGTGTACATCACCTCATCCAACGACGGTGCGGGCCCTCGGGTGGTGCACTAGTCGAAAATCGGGCCGAGTTCGCGGCTTCGCTTGATCTCGTAGAAGCCCGGGGTGCCGGCGACCAGCAGGACGCCGTCCCAGAGCTTTCCGGCCGCCTCGCCCTTGGGCGCCGGGGTGACGACCGGGCCGAAGAAGGCGATCTTGGAGTCCGGGTCCGGGCCGGGCGCGTGGATCACCGGGGTGCCGACGTCCGTGCCGACCGGCTTCATCCCGGCGTTGTGGCTGGTTCGCAGCGCCTCGTCGCGGGTGTCGGAGGTGGCCGCCGCAGCCAGCGCCGGGTCCAGACCGGCCTCGGTCAGGGCCTCGGTGAACAGCTTCTCGTCCAGCTCGTACTTCTGCAGGTGGATCCGGGTGCCGAGCGCGGTGTAGAGATCGCGCAGCACCTCCGGCCCGGCGGCCTCGGCCGCGGCGATGCAGACCCGGACCGGGCCCCAGCCCTTGTCCATCAGGTCCCGGTACTGCTCCGGGAGGTCCCGGCACTCGTTGAGAACGGACAGACTCATCACGTTGAACCGGATGTCGAGGGGACGCACCTTCTCCACCTCGAGCAGCCAGCGGGAGGTGATCCAGGCCCACGGGCACAGGGGGTCGAACCACATGTCGACAGTCGCGCGTTCGCTCATGGGATCGATCCTGCCACCGCTGAAGGCGGTGGGGGTGCGGTGTGAGACGGGCGCGACGCATAGGCTGCGAGGAAAAGCAGTCAGCTCGAAGGAGAGTGCACGTGGCCGGTGTTCACAACCTGACCCAGGTCGAGGCTGCGGAGCGGAGTCGATTGCTCGAGGTCGTCGGCTACGACATCACCCTCGACCTGACCGACGGAAACGGCGATCCCGGTTCCGTCACCTTCCGCTCCACCACAGTGCTCACCTTCCGCTGCGCCGAGCCCGGCGCGGAGACGTTCGTCGAGGCCGCGGCCGTGAAGCTGCACACCGCCACGCTGAACGGCGAACCGCTGGACCTGAGTGCCTGGTCGCCCGAGAAGGGCCTGCGGCTGACCGCCCTGGCCGCCGAGAACACCCTGGTGGTGGACGGCGACTTCGCGTACTCGGCGAGCGGGCAGGGCCTGCAGCGCAGCGTCGACCCGGTCGACCAGGAGATCTACCTCTACAGCCAGTTCGAGACCGCGGACGCCCAGCGGGTCTACGCGGCGTTCGACCAGCCCGACCTGAAGAGCGTCTACACCTGGCACGTGACCGCGCCGAGCCACTGGAAGGTGGTGTCGAACTCGCTGGTCGAGCGGGAGGAACCGGCCGCCGGCGGCGCGCGGACCGTGCACTTCGCCACGTCGGCGAAGATGAGCACGTACATCACGGCGATCTGCGCCGGGCCGTACCACGAGGTCCGCGACTCGCACGACGGCATCGACCTGGGCGTGTTCTGCCGCGCCTCGATGGCGCAGTACCTGGACGCCGACGACCTGTTCCTGGTCACCAAGCAGGGCTTCGACTTCTTCCACGAGCAGTTCGGCGTGCGCTACCCGCTGCCGAAGTACGACCAGCTCTGGGTGCCGGACTTCAACGCCGGCGCGATGGAGAACTTCGGCTGTGTCACCCACGCCGAGGCGCACTACATCTTCCGCTCGCAGGTCACCGACTACGAGTACGAGCAGCGGGCCAACACGATCCTGCACGAGCTCGCCCACATGTGGTTCGGTGACCTGGTCACCATGCGCTGGTGGAACGACCTGTGGCTGAACGAGTCGTTCGCCGAGTGGGCCAGCCACTGGTGCAACACGCACGCCACCCGGTTCACCGACGCCTGGTCGACGTTCCTGTCCATCCGGAAGGCCTGGGGCTACCGGCAGGACCAGCTCTCCTCCACCCACCCGGTGTACTGCGAGATGCCGGACCTGGAAGCCGTCGAGGTCAACTTCGACGGGATCACCTACGCCAAGGGCGCCAGCGTGATCAAGCAGCTGGTGGCGTACGTCGGCCTCGACCCGTTCCTGACCGGTCTGCGCGCCTACTTCGCCAAGCACGCCTGGGGCAACGCCACCTTCGACGACCTGCTCACCGAGCTGGAGGCGGCGTCCGGCCGGGAGCTGCGCAAGTTCGCCGCGCAGTGGCTGGAGACCGCGCAGGTGAACACCCTGCGCCCGGTCGTCGAGCTGGACGACCGGCAGCACTACACCAAGGTGACGGTCCTGCAGGAGGCTCCGGCCGACTACGCGACGCTGCGCACCCACCGGATCGGGATCGGCCTCTACGACCTGGACGGCGACCGGCTGGTGCGGCGCGAGCTGCTCGAGGTGGACGTGTCCGGGGAGCACACCGAGGTCACCGCGCTGGCCGGGGTCAAGGCGCCGGACCTGCTGCTGATCAACGACGACGACCTGACGTACGCGAAGCTGCGCCTGGACGAGCGCTCGATGGGCACGCTGGTCAAGCACATCGCCGGCTTCGACTCGGCGCTGCCGCGGGCACTGTGCTGGGCCGCGGCCTGGGACATGCTGCGCGACGCCGAGCTGGCCGCCCGCGACTACGTGGAGCTGGTCTGCTCGGGCCTGCCGGCCGAGAGCGACATCAACCTGACCACCGCCACCCTGCGGCAGGCCGGCAGCGCGCTGGTCAGCTTCGCGGACCCGGCGTGGGCACCGACCGGCTGGGCGATGCTGGCGACGCTGTCCGAGACCCAGCTGGCCGCTGCCGAGCCGGGCAGCGGATGGCAGCTGACCTGGGCGCGGGCGTACATCACCGCGGCGCGTACCGAGGAGCAGGCCGCCGTGCTGCGCGGCTGGCTCGACGGCACGGCCCCGGCCGGCCTGGTGGTCGACACCGAGCTGCGCTGGTCGCTGCTGCAGGCGCTGTCCGCGCTGGGTGCCGCCGCCGAGTCGGAGATCGACGACGAGCTGACCGGTGACAAGACGGCCAGTGGGGAGCGGGAGGCGGCGGTCGCTCGCGCGCTGCTGCCGACGCCGGAGAACAAGGCCCGGGTGTGGGCCGACCTGACCGGGCCGCAGACCCCGCCGAACTGGCTGAACCGGTCGCTGCTGCAGGGCTTCCAGAGCACCCGCCAGGTGGCCCTGACGGCGCCGTACGCGGAAAAGTTCTTCACCGAGGTGGGCAAGGTGTGGGCGCGCTCGGACAGCGAGCCGGCGCAGGAGTTCACCCAGCTGGCGTACCCGGCGTTCCAGATCAGCCAGGAGACGGTCGCGCTGACCGACGCCTGGCTGGCCGAGGACGGGCACCCGGCGTCGCTGCGGCGGCTGGTCGCCGAGGGCCGGGACGGCGTGCTGCGCGCGCTGAAGGCCCGGGCCAAGGACGTGTCGGCCGGCTGATCCGGTAGTACCAGGGAACGGCCTCGTCCGATTGTTCGGGCGGGGCCGTTTTTCGTGGATTCCCGGGCGGGGCTAGTTTTCGTGGATTCCCACAAAAGGAACTTACCGGCGCGTAACCCAACCGCAACAACACTGCGTGAGTAGGCTGACACTCCGCGTTCGGGTGATGGCGGCGTTGGAGGTAGAGCCCGTGACGATGCTGAGCCAGGGATCACCGGCCCGATGGACCGCGCCGGACGGGCGGTGGACCGAACCCGACCTGCACCTGTTCCCGCAGGACGGGCACCGGTACGAGATCGTCGACGGCAGCCTGCACGTCACGCCACGCCTGGGCGGGACGCACGACGCCGTGGTCGACGCGATCGTCACCACGCTGCGCGCGGCCGCACCGCCGGACTGGTGGGTGTGCGCCCGCCTGGGCGTCGAGATCGGCACCAGCAGCCTGGTGCCCGACGTCACCGTGCTGCGACCCCGGTCGTCCGGGACGAGCTGGGTGAACCCGGCAGACGTGGCCCTGGTCGTCGAGGTGACCTCGGACGAGACCCGGCGCTACGACGACCTGCTCAAACCCGCGGTGTACGCGGCCGGCGGCATCCCCGCCTACTGGCTGGTGGAGCCGGGCACGGAGCTGCGGGTGCACACGCTCGACGGCGCGGCATACCGGCAGGTCCAACGAGTCGAGGGCGCCGAGCTGGTGAAGCTCGACGCCCCGTACCCGGTCAGAGTGGCACCGGGGGCCTGGCGATAGACCAGGTCAGGAACGGCCGGCGTGCGACGCCAGCTGGTCGAGACCGATCATCAGGCCACCGATCAGGTCGCCACCGGAGAACGAACCGGCCATGCCGAAGGCGGCCAGCTTCGCGTCCCGGTCGGTGATCCGCTTACGGGCCTCGTCGCCCGTGACGATCTCCAGCCTGCGCTGGCTCGGCGAGACGGCGAGGAGCACCGCACGATGCGGGTCCACGATCTCGCTGTGCAGTTTCTCGGCCGACTCGCGGATCGGCTCCGCCAGCTCGCCGAGGTAGATGCTGAAGGTCAGGCCGGTCGCCTGGTCGGCGAGGCGCAACGCCTCGTCCAGGCGCAGCAGCTGACGGGTCGTGAACGGGCTCTCGCGGTCGGTCACGACCGCCTCACCACTTGTCACTTGCGCCTCCTGTCGGGCCGGGCCGGACCGGAGCGCCGGAGCTGTCCTCGATGACCAGTCCGCGCTCGATCGCCTTGACCGCGTGGCCGTGGCTCGCCGCGACGGATCGCTCGGGCGAGGCCAGGAACCACATCGGCGGGAACTCGTACGGCTGACCCGGACGGTACCGACGGGACGGCTTGTCCCGGTCAGAACCGGCGAGCGCGAGGAAGGACACCAGGCCGATGATCGCGGCCGGGATGATCAGATAGACCAGAATGGTGGTTATTACAGACAACTGAACGCCCCCAGGCGCCGGTGATCCATCGTGAGACTGAACATCAATCACGGTAGCGGAGCACGAGTCGTCCCGGACCGTCGGGTCTCGAACCGGGGTCTCACGCCGTCGGGATCTACGCGGAATGTGCGTCGCAATGCGAAAATCACCTTCACGCGCCGTCCGCGTACTTTCCACCCGCGAACGGCAGGAGGGGGATTTCCATGCGCCTGACCGTCCCCGCCGCTGGCGCGGCGATGTTCACGGCTCTGGCAGTCGCCGGAGCTCCCGCCGTGCTGCTGCCGGCCACCGCCGCGCGGGCAGCCGACGCCGTATTCCTCGAACTCAACCCGAGCACGGTGCGCGCCGGTGACGTGGTGTCCCTGCGCGCGTCCTGCAACAGCAACGCGAAGGCCGCCACGGTCACCGCGGCACCGATCGGATCGGTGCCGGTCGAGCCGGATTTCAACTTCCTGACCGCGACCGTGACGGTGCCGGCCGACCAGAAAGCCGGCGACTACAAGGTCACCCTGCACTGCCCGGACGACAAGACCGCGAGCGCGAACCTGCACGTGGTCGCGAAGGTCGAACCGGCCCGCGGCCCGGCCACCGGCGGCGGCGGGACAGCACCCGGGCCGGAGGCGTCCCTGCTGGTCGGCGGGGGCCTGACGGTGATGGTCGCGGCGGGCGCGCTGGCCCTGCTCTCGGTACGCCGCCGGCGACCGAACTGAGGCCGGGGTGACCGACCAGACCGGGCGCCCGCCCCGCATGCCGGAGTCGGTGCAGCGCAAACGCCCGGCCCAGGTGATCGGCGCCCCGCCGCCGGGCGTGGTGACCGGCCCGCTGCCGGCGCCACCACCGGTCGGCGGGGGCCGTTCACCCTTCCGGATGCCCCGGCCGCGCCGCCGGACGCCACCGTCGTCGGCGCGCCGGCGCAAGGGCCGCCTGCCGTTCGGCTGGATCGCGCTGATCCTGTTCTTCGTCGGGCTGTTCGCGGTCGGCATGGGGCTCGGCGTGGCCACCGGCTTCGACCTCGGCGGGCTGTTCCGCGGGCCGGACGCGCCGCCGCCGCGCGCCTTCCCGGTGCTGGAGCCGAGCCGGCCGCAGCGGCTGACCATCCCGGACCTCAAGGTCGACGCGCCGATCCTGGACGTCGGGCTGGCCGGCGACGGGTCGGTGGACGTGCCGCCGCTGAAACGGCACAACGAGGTCGGCTGGTTCGACGGCGGGCCGACACCGGGACAGTTCGGGCCGGCGCTGTTCGTCGGGCACGCGGACACGCGTACCGGGCCGTCGGTCTTCCACGACCTGGGCAGGCTCAAGCCGAAGCAGCCGATCGAGGTGCGCCGGGCGGACGGCACGGTCGCGGTGTTCGAGGTGAACTCGGTGGAGCACTACGACAAGGACGAGCTCCCGGTGCACCGGGTCTACGGCGACTACAGCCGCCCGGCGCTGCGGCTGATGACCTGCGGCGGGAAATGGCTCGGTGGCGAGCAGGGCTACGCCGACAACATCGTCGTCTACGCCTCGCTGGTCGACTCCCGCTAGCCCTTCGGTCTGGGCCGGCCGGGAGCCGACCAGGCGCGGGATATGACTACGCCGCCTCGGCGGGTGCCGCGGCGGCGTGGTTGTCGGGCAGGTCGAGCCAGTCCATCCAACGGGGATCGGGGGTGCGGTGCCCGAGGACCCGCCAGGCGACCCCTCGTGGCGCCTGGGGTATGGAATGCAGGCGCCAGCCGAGCTCGGCCGGTGTCTTGTCGCCCTTGCTGTGATTGCACTTGGCGCAGGCGGCCACCACGTTCTCCCAGGCGTGCAGACCACCTCGGCTGCGCGGGAAGACGTGATCGATGGTCTCGGCGGAACCCCGGCAGTAGGCACACCGGCCGGCGTCCCGGGCGAAGATCGCACGGCGGGAGAGGCCGATATGGGTGCGGTAGGGAACTTTCACATACCGCGTGAGGCGGACCACCGAAGGAACCGGGAGGGTTTGCCGCGCGCTGTGCAGGATGCCGTCTCCGTCGGAGATGCACTCCGCCTTGTCGGTGAGGACGAGAATTGTCGCCCGGCGCACCGATACGACGCACAGCGGCTCGTAGGTGGCGTTCAGCACTAACGAGGAAGAGCCCACTGTGGGTCGTATGTCAGGCATCGCAGTCACCCTTCCGGATCAGTTGCTTTCAGGCGCTCCCGTAGCTCAGCCGTGTGTGATCTGGGCCTCGCTGGAGTAGCCCGTGCGCCAATAGTCCCTGATGGATGACCAAATTGCGAGCACAATCTGTGGCACGCGGGTAAACGTCTGAGGTCTCTCACCCAGCCGGACCCGGTACCTTGACTTCCCGTGCTCCTAGGTCCTTCCTTACCTCCCTCCCCTTCGCCCTCGGCCGGCGCCGTCGAGAGCGCCACGGCAGCGATCACCGACGCCTGCGGCAATGACGCGCTCTGCAAACAGGTCTTCGTCTGGACCCAGAATCAGTGGCTCGCCAACAGCAGCTACGTGATCATCATCAAGCCGCTGCGGGTCATCGGCATCATCGTGGTGGCGATGCTGATCCGCTGGCTGCTGCACCGCGCGATCACCCGGCTCACCGCGAGCACCTCGCGGGCCGCCATGCCGGCGCTGCTCAAGCCGCTCAAGGAGCGGGTCGCCGAGACCGCCGAGGACGCGCAGTACATCCCGGAGCGGCGCCGCCAGCGCGCCGAGGCGATCGGCTCGGTGCTGCGCAGCTTCGTCAGCGCCGTGGTCTTCACCATGGCCGCCCTGCTGCTGATGGGTGAGTTCGGCTTCAACCTGGCCCCGCTGCTCGCCAGCGCCGGCATCGTCGGCGTCGCGCTCGGTTTCGGCGCGCAGAGCCTGGTCAAGGACCTGATCGCCGGTCTGTTCATGCTGCTGGAGGACCAGTACGGCGTCGGTGACACGGTCGACCTGGGCGAGGCCATCGGCGTGGTGGAGAGCGTCGGCCTGCGGATCACCACGGTCCGGGACTCCCGCGGCGTGCTCTGGTACATCCGCAACGGCGAGATCGTCCGGGTCGGCAACAAGAGCCAGGGCTGGGCCATGGTCGTGATCGACATTCCGATCGGCTTCGTCAACTCGGAGGAGGCGATCAACGTGCTGAAGGGCGCCGCCATCGCGATCGCCGAGCACCCGGAACACCAGACCGAGTTCATCGAGCCGCCGGACGTGGTCGGCGTCGAGCAGCTCACCGTGGACGGCGCGGTGATCCGTACGATCGCGAAAACCACCGCGGACAGTCAGGCGACAGTGCAGCGGGAGCTGCGCCGGACGCTGAACGAGGCGATGGAGTCCAGCGGGCTGTCCGGACGGATCGCCGCCTCCCGCATGGTGCCGCGCTCCTCGGTGCCCCCGCCCTGGTACACGGCCCCGGAGAATTCTTCGCCTTCGATCGGTGAGCAGCCGCCGGGCGGAGCGGCCTGACCAGGCCCTACGCCACATTAATCGGTTACACCCTCCGCCGAATGGTCGAAAATCGGGCCAACCGCCCTAGCATCGACTAGGACGATCGGGCAGAATCCGGAACAGCTTCTGCACATGCAAAGGCACGTTCGCGCCGGTGGACCCGAGAGTGCGGACGACTGTCGCCGGACTCTCGGCGATCGTCGAGAGCGATGGAGGGCGCGTGGCCAGCAACCCGGAGGGGCCAGAACCGACCGAAGAGGCTACGGAGAGTGGCAGCGATGTCACTTTCCGAAGCCTTTTCGGGCTGCCGGAGTTCCGGGCGGTATACCTGTCCTCGGTGACCAGCTGGATCGGCGACTACCTGTCCCGCGCCGCCGTGACCGTTCTGGTCTACCAGCAGACCCGGTCGGTGCTGCTGTCCGCGATCTCGTTCGCACTCGGCTACCTGCCCTGGATCCTGGCCGGCCCGCTGCTCGCCTCGCTCGGCGACAGGTATCCGCATCGCCGGGTGATGGTGATCGCCGACGTCTACCGGATGACCCTGACCGCGCTGCTGCTGATCCCCGGCCTGCCGCCCGCGCTGATCCTGCTGGTGGTCCTGCTCAACAGCCTGGGCAGCCCGCCCGCCCAGGCGGCCCGGTCGGCGATGCTGCCGCTGGTGGTCGGCCGGGAACGGCTCACCCTGGCGATCGCCATCCAGTCGACCTCCACCCAGGCCGCCATGGTCACCGGGTACCTGATCGGCGCGACCGTCGCCGTCGGCGTGAACCCGCGCCTGGCCATCGGCCTGGACGTGTGCACGTACGCGATCTCGGCGCTGCTGATCGCCACCCAGGTACGGGCCCGGCCGGCCGCGGTGGCACTGGCACAGCGCCGGCACCTGCTGCAGGAGACCGCCGAGGGCTTCCGGGTGGTCTTCGGCAACCCGGTGCTGCGGTCCATCGCCATCGTGGTCTTCGCCGTCGTCGCGTTCTTCATCGTCCCGGAGAGCCTGGCCGCCTCCTGGGCCGCCCAGGCCGTGCCCAACGGCTCCCGCGGCCTCGACCAGGGCATGATCATGGCGGCCGGGCCGTTCGGGTTCGTCGTCGGCGGCCTGCTGTTCAGCCGGCTGGTCCCGGCCGACCGGCGGCGGCGGATGACCCCGCTGCTGGCCGTGATCACCCCGCTGGTGCTCACCCCGGTCCTGCTGTCGCCGCCACCGTTCGCCGTCGCGCTGCTGGTGACCGTCTCCGGGCTGGCACAGGGCGCCCTGCAGCCGACGCTCAACGCGGCGTTCGTGCTGGTCCTGCCGCCCACCCACCGGGCCCGGGCGTTCGGCGTGATGAACAGCGGGATGCAGGCCAGCCAGTTCGCCGCGGTGCTGATCACCGGGTCGCTGGCCGACACCTTCCGGATCCCGCTGGTGGTCGGCCTGTGGAGCGCGGCCGGCACGCTCGCGATGGGTGCGGTCGCGGTGTTCTGGCCGAACCAGGCCCGCTTCTCGGCCGCCGAGCAGGACGCCTCGGCCGAGACCCCGCCGCCCGCGACCGCGCCGCCGTTCGCCGCGCCGCCCGTCACCGCACCGCCGAAGCAGGCCGAGCCGCCGGTCACGCCCGCCGAACACGCCGAGCCGGCCGCCTGAGCCCCGGGAGCGCCGAGGGTCACACCGCGGCGCACCGGACGGCTGGCAGGATGGAACGGTGACCGCACCCGTACCGGAAGAGGCCAATTTCTTCACCGCCGTCGGCGGCGAGCCCACGTTCCGCCGCCTGGTGGACAAGTTCTACGAGGGTGTCGCGCAGGACCCGCTCCTGCGGCCGATGTACCCCGAGGAGGACCTCGGGCCCGCGTCCGAGCGGATGCGGCTCTTCCTGATGCAGTACTGGGGCGGCCCGAGCACGTATTCGGAGACCCGCGGCCACCCCCGGCTACGGATGCGGCACGCGCCGTTCCGGGTCGGCCCGGCCGAACGGGACGCGTGGCTGGCGTGCATGCGGGCGGCGGTGGACTCGATCGACCTGACCGCGGAGCAGCGCACCACGCTCTGGGACTACCTGGAGCGGGCCGCCTATTTCATGGTGAACACGGAGCCCGCCGTCTGAATCGTGTCGCCACTGGCGGGTGACTCGTTGATCGGATTGTGCACCCACGATCCGGGAGTCGCCCCATGCGCCGTCGCCTGCTGGCCGTCGCCACCGTAGTCCTGGCCACGCTGGCCGGGGCACCACCCGCGATGGCCGACATCGCGCAGTCCGACATCGTCTCCAGCAACCCGGTGGACTGGACCCCGCACGTGCTGGACGGCACGGTCTGGTCCCTCGCCGTGGTCGGCGACACCGTGATCGTCGGCGGCGCGTTCACCAAGGTCGCGGACAGCAGCCGGCGCACCACCCTGGCCCGGAAGAACATCTTCGCGTTCGATCTGAACGACGGCTCGATCCGGACGTTCGCCCCGGAGGTGGACGGCGCGATCTACTCGCTCGCGCCGGGCGCCGACGGGACGGTCTACGCCGGCGGCGCGTTCAAGAGCGTGAACGGCACCGCCCAGCGCGGCATCACCCGGCTCTGGCTGGGCAGCGGCAACCGGGACACCTCGTTCAAGGCGAAGGTCAACTGGGGTGACGTGCGCGCCCTGGCCACCCGGGGCGACCGGCTCTACGCCGGCGGCACGTTCACCGCGATCAACGGGACCAGCCGAGCCGCGCTGGCCAGGCTGGACGCCGAGACCGGCGCCGTGGACTCCGGCTTCGACGCCCGCCTGAGCGCGCCGGGGCTGAACCGGACCCGGGTCGAGCACTTCGACGTCACCGCGGACGGGCGCAAGCTGATCGCGGTCGGCGCGTTCCTCAAGTCCGGCGGCTACGACCGGACCCAGATCGCCCAGTTCGACGTCGGCGGCTCGTCGGCGCAGCTGACCGGGTGGTACACCGACGACTACAAGCCGCAGTGCATGAAGGGCTTCGACACCTACCTACGGCAGGTGAAGTTCTCCCCGGACGGGTCGTACTTCGTGGTCGCGGCGACCGGGCGGGCCTCGTCGGCGCAGAAGCTGTGCGACTCAGCGGCGCGCTTCGAGACGAACCGGACCGGCCAGCAGCGGCCCACCTGGGTGCAGCGGACCGGCGGGGACTCGCTCTACGCGGTCGCGATCACCGGACCGGTCGTCTACCTGGGCGGGCACCAGCGGTGGTTCGACAACCCGTACGGCACCGACGGGAACGGCCCGGGGCCGGGCGCGGTCGCCCGGCCGGGCATCGGCGCGGTCAACCCGAACACCGGCAAGGCGCTGTCCTGGAACCCGACCCGCGCGCGGGGCGTGGGGGTGCGGGCGTTCCTGACCGTCCCGGGCGGCCTGCTCGTCGGCTCGGACACCGACCAGCTGGGCAAGGAGTACCACGGCCGGGTGGGAATGTTCCCGGCGAGCTGAGCCGGCTTGGCGGGACTGACGGGGGCTCTGCCGGGTTACAGCAGGGCCCCTTCGTCGTGGAGCCAGTCGACGAAGGACGTGGCGACGGCGGCGCCGCAGTCGAGCAGCTCGACCAGGAGCTTGTCGTGGGTCCCGGCGGCGAGCGGCACCTGGAGCTCCGCATAGATCGGGAGCTGGCCGCGCTCGGTCGGGTCACCCACATACGCCTTGCAGAAGCGCCGCGTGTGGTTCCACTCGTTGACCACGCGGTAGGCCCGGTCGGCCCAGTCCGGCGGGACCGTCGCGTGCGGACGCGCCCGCATCACCAGGATCTCGTCATCCGGGCCCTCCAGGGTGAACAGCACCGCGTGCCGCTCCCACATGGCCAGCAGGCTGCCCCCGCCGTCGGCGAGGAACCGGATGTCGAGCAGGTCGAGCGCCTTGCCGATGCGCGTCAGCGACACCGGCTCGATCACATCGGCGGCGCCGGTCGCGGGCAGATCCGCCGGAGACCCGCTCCGGCTCGGCTCGCGTTGGGCCGGGACACCGACACGGACGGTGCTCTGCACCGCAACCTCGCCACCGGAATCCGCCTCGTCACTCGCGGCCGATCCCGAGCGCCATGACCACCACGGCATCGTGTGCACCTCACTCCCCAACAGGCCCGCTGCCGGACGTAGCGGTGGACCCGAGGGCCGACGGTACCCGGACAGTGTCTGAAGGTCATCCCCCCAACGGGAGGGCGGAACCGTAAGGACGATGCGGACTCACCCTTTCGGGTGACTGATCATCGTCATAACGGTCAATTTGTGGGCGCTCTGTCGCCACGCGACTCCATATGGTGCCGAAATTCCCACCCAACCACCGACGGTCCGCACTCGCGCCGCCGCCGGTTCCGCGTCCCGCGGACCGAGGAAACCCATCCGCGCGACCGCCTGGACGAGTCGCTGGGAGACCTGCACCGGCTCGCCGCCCTCCGGAGTGACGACCAACGCAACGTGATCGAGGAGCGCGTCCCGGACCGCTCGCTGCCCGACCACCCGGCCGTCGACGCCGACCGAGGAGATCTCCCGCAGCGTCCCGGCGGCCGCGGCGGCCAGCCGGCTCAGCTCGGCGGCGGAGACCGACTCGATCGACCGGCTCGCGGCCGGCGGCAGCGCCCAGTGCCACAGGGTGTCCCGCCGGACCGGCAGATCCTGGCCACCCGCGGCCAGCACGGCCAGCAGAGCGGCGGCGGAGACCGTGGCGTCCCCCGGCCCGGGTCCGGCCACCTCGCGGGTGACCAGCACGTCCCAGGGCAGATGCGCCCAGAGGGCGGTCCGGCCGCCGGCCGACCGCAGCCGGACCGGCGCCGCCGGGTCCAGCCGGGTCAGCCGGGCCAGGAACGCGCCTGCGTCGGGAACCCCGAGCAGGCCGTGGGCACTCATGACCCGCCGTCCGAGAAGTACGGCTTCAAGAAGTCCTTCTCCGCCTCGGAGAGCCGCCGCGGATGCCCGGCCCCCAGGTTGTACGGCACACAGACCGACTGCGCCCGGCTGGCCAGCACGCCGTCGTCGAACAGCTCGTACGACACGGTGAACGACGCCGTCCGCAGCTCGGAGACCCACATCTCGATCCGTACCGGGTCACCGAAGTCCACCGGGCGCAGATAGTCGATCTCGTGGCGGGCGATCACGATGCCCTCCTCGAACGAGCCGAGGCCGTGCTTGCGGGCGCCCACGAAGAACATGGCGACGCGCGCCTCCTCGTACAGGGTGAGGAAGCGCGCGTTGTTGACGTGCCCGTACGCGTCCATGTCGGACCAGCGCACGGGCACGTCGAGGATGAACCGCTCAGTCACGGGTGAGCTTGCGGTAGGTGACCCGATGCGGGCGAGCCGCATCCGCACCCAGGCGGTCGACCTTGTTCTTCTCGTACGCGTCGAAGTTGCCCTCGAACCAGAACCACTTGTCCGGGTCCTCGTCGGTGCCCTCCCACGCCAGCATGTGGGTGGTGACCCGGTCCAGGAACATCCGGTCGTGGGAGATGACCACGGCGCAGCCGGGGAACTCCAGCAGGGCGTTCTCCAGGCTGGAGAGCGTCTCCACGTCCAGGTCGTTCGTCGGCTCGTCGAGCAGGATCACGTTGCCGCCGATCTTCAGCGTCATCGCGAGGTTGAGCCGGTTGCGCTCGCCACCGGACAGCACCTTGACCGGTTTCTGCTGGTCCGGGCCCTTGAAGCCGAACGCCGCGACGTACGCCCGGGACGGCATCTCGACCTTGCCGACCATCATGTGGTCGAGCCCGTCGGAGACGACCTCCCAGACCGTCTTGGTGCCGTCCAGGCCGGAGCGGTTCTGGTCGACGTACGACAGCTTGACCGTCTCACCGACCCGCACCGAGCCCGCGTCCGGCTGCTCCAGCCCGACGATCGTCTTGAACAGCGTGGTCTTGCCGACGCCGTTCGGGCCGATGATGCCGACGATGCCGTTGCGCGGCAGCGAGAACGACAGGTGATCGATGAGCACCCGGCCGTCGAAGCCCTTGACCAGGTCCTTGGACTCGATGACGGTGCTGCCCAGGCGCGGTCCCGGCGGGATCTGGATCTCCTCGAAGTCCAGCTTCCGGGTCTTCTCCGCCTCGGTGGCCATCTCCTCGTACCGCTCGAGGCGGGCCTTGCTCTTGGTCTGCCGGGCCTTGGCGTTGGACCGGACCCACTCGAGCTCCTCGGTGAGGCGCTTCTGCAGCTTCTGGTCCTTGCGACCCTGCAGGGTCAGCCGGGCCGCCTTCTTGTCCAGGTACGTCGAGTAGTTGCCCTCGTACGGGAACGCGTGACCGCGGTCCAGCTCGAGGATCCAGGTCGCGACGTTGTCCAGGAAGTACCGGTCGTGGGTGATGGCGATGACCGTGCCGGCGTACTTCGACAGGTGCTGCTCCAGCCACGAGACGCTCTCCGCGTCCAGGTGGTTGGTGGGCTCGTCGAGCAGCAGCAGGTCGGGCGCCTCGAGCAGCAGCTTGCACAGCGCGACGCGACGGCGCTCACCACCGGAGAGCTGGGTGACGTCGGCGTCCGGCGGCGGGCAGCGCAGCGCGTCCATCGCGAGCTCGAGCTGCGAGTCGACGTCCCACGCGTTGGAGTGGTCCAGCTCCTCCTGGAGCTTGCCCATCTCCTCCATCAGTTCGTCGGTGTAGTCGGTGGCCATCTGCTCGGCGATCGCGTTGAACCGCTCCAGCTTGGCCTTGGTGTCGGCGACGGCTTCCTCGATGTTGCCGAGGACGGTCTTCTCCTCGTTCAGCGGCGGCTCCTGGGCCAGCATGCCGACGGTGTAGCCGGGCATCAGCCGGGCCTCGCCGTTGCTGACCTGGTCGATACCCGCCATGATCTTGAGAAGACTGGACTTACCGGCGCCGTTCGGCCCGACAACACCGATCTTGACGCCTGGCAGGAAGCTCAGCGTCACGTTGTCGAGCACGACCTTGTCGCCGTGCGCCTTGCGCGCCTTTTCCAGGACGTACATGTACTGGGCCACGGTGTGCCCTACCTCCGCGATCGTGGTTTTTTCGGTGCCGGGTCAATGCGGTGCCGGGGATCAAAGGACAATCTTTCCAGGTGCCGCCGCCGACGTGAACGCCAACCCCTGGCGGTCACTCCGAGACCGCCTCCTGCTCTGTCACCTTCCCGGCCGCGCTCGTGATCAACACACGGTCGCGGTTCACCGAGAAGGTCGTGCCGTCCCAGGCGGCGGTGGCGGTGAAGTTACCGTCCCCGTCGTCCCGCACGTCGGCGAGGAAGAGCGCAGTCTTCCCCTCCACCCACAATGCGCTCTGTCCGCCCTTGTTCGCGTGATAGAAGAGCCGACCGGCATTGTCCTGGCAGATCCAGACCACCGTCTTGCTCTTCGTCGCCACCTCCAGCACCAGGCCCAGCTCACCGGCAGCGCCGGATTTGGCGCCCATCTCCTGGGTCTTCTGCGGGCAGAGCCCGTCCGTCGGCAGCAGCGCCGGCCCCGACGAGGACGAGTCGTCGGGCACCGAGGGCGAGGCCGCATCCGACGACGGCTGCCCGCGCCGCTCACTGAGCAGATACCCACCGGTCATCCCGATGATCGTGAGCATCACCGTGGCAATGACCACAGGGAAGAACAACGGGCGCCGATGCTGGGAATGATCATCGAGGGGTGTCACCGGCACAGGATGACACCCTGGTCAAAATCGCATGACGAGAGTGGGTACGACCCGAGCTGGCTACGCACAGTAGGCTCAGCTTGGGAACAGAAACCACCCGGAGGTGTACTCAGCGTGGCCCAACGAAGTTCCTTCGTCGTCGTCGCCAACCGTCTGCCCGTGGACGAAGTCACTCTGCCGAACGGGGAACGCCAGTGGCGCCCCAGCCCAGGCGGCCTGGTCACGGCGTTGCATCCGGTGCTCGTCGAGCACCGCGGCACCTGGATCGGATGGGCGGGCGGGGACGGTACCGCCCCCGAGCCGTTCGATCTGGAGGGCATCCACATCCACCCGGTGCCATTGAGCGCCGACGAACTCGAACGCTATTACGAGGGCCAGTCGAATGCGACGATCTGGCCGCTTTATCACGATGCGGTGGAAACCCCGGTCTACAAGCGCCGCTGGCGTGATTCGTACCGGGCGGTCAATCATCGGTTCGCCGAGGCGGCGGCCGACGTGGCCGCCGAGGGCGCCACCGTCTGGGTGCAGGACTACCAGCTCCAGCTGGTGCCGGCGATGCTCCGGGAGATGCGCCCGGATCTGAAGATCGGCTTCTTCCTGCACATCCCGTTCCCCCCGATCGAGCTGTTCATGCAGATGCCGTTCCGGGCCGAGATCCTGCGTGGCCTGCTCGGCGCCGACCTGGTCGGGTTCCAGCAGCGGCTGGCGGCGCAGAACTTCGTCCGGCTGGCCCGGCACCTGCTCGGCCTGCGCTACGTGGGTCAGTCGATCCAGGTGGACGGGCGCCAGGTGAAAGCCGGCGCGTTCCCGATCAGCATCGACACCAAGGACATGGAACGCCTGGCCGCCGACCCGGCGGTGCAGGCCCGGGCCAAGCAGATCCGGGCCGAGCTGGGTGATCCGAAAACGGTCATCCTCGGCGTCGACCGGCTGGACTACACCAAGGGCATCGAGCTGCGCCTCAAGGCGTTCCGCGAGCTGCTTGCCGACGGCAAGCTGAACGTCGGCGACGCGGTGATGGTGCAGGTGGCCACGCCCAGCCGGGAGCGCGTCGAGCACTACCAGACGCTGCGGGTCAAGGTCGAGCGCGAGGTCGGCCGGATCAACGGCGAGTTCGGCAAGGTCGGCACGCCCGCGGTGCACTATCTGCACCAGTCGGTCGACAAGCAGGAGCTCGCCGCGATGTATGCGGCGGCCGACGTGATGATGGTGACCCCGCTGCGGGACGGCATGAACCTGGTCGCCAAGGAGTACATCGCCTGCCGCGGCGACACCGGGGGCGCGCTGATCCTCAGCGAGTTCGCCGGTGCCGCCACGGAGTTGCGCCAGTCGTTCCTGTGCAACCCGCACGACCCGGACGGCGTCAAGGAGGCGCTGATGCGCGCGATCAACGCCGAGGCTCACGAGCTCAAGCGCCGGATGCGGGTCATGCAGCGCCACCTGCGCACCCACGACGTCGCCCGGTGGGCCCACACGTTCCTCGACGAACTCGGGTCCGACGACACCGAAAACTGACAACCACTGCACCGGCGCCGGACCGCTCGTGGTCCGGCGCCGTTCCTTTTCCTGTACGAATACTCCAGCGCCCGCCCGCAGGCTACGAGCCGAGTCCCGCCCGTGAGGCCGACGCGAGACCGTGACCACTCCCGGCCGAGGCGCGCCTCCAGGTCTTGGCCGGCTCTCAGCCTGCAGCCACCTGCCGTGCTCGCTCCGCGGTCAGCCGGCAGCCGGGATGAAGCCGGCGGTGACCGCGACGACGTCGCCGATCACCACGACGGCCGGCGGGCGGATCCCGGCCGCGGCGACGTCCGCGGCGACCTCGGCGAGCGTGCTGCGCAGCGAGCGCTGGTGCGCGGTCGAGCCCTCCTGGATCACCGCGACCGGCGTCGACGCGCTGCGGCCCTCGGCGATCAGGCGCTCGGCGATCTTCGGGAGGTTCTTCAGGCCCATCAGCACCACCAGGGTGCCGCGCAGCCGGGCCAGCGCCGCCCAGTCGACCAGCGAGTCCTGGTGTTCCGGCGGGATGTGCCCGGAGACCACGGTGAACTCGTGTGCCACCCCGCGATGGGTGACCGGGATGCCGGCCAGCGCGGGTGCCGCGATCGAGCTGGTCACCCCGGGTGCCACGATCACCGGGACCCCCGCCGCCGCGCAGGCCAGGGCCTCCTCGCCGCCCCGGCCGAAGACGAAGTTGTCGCCACCCTTGAGCCGGACCACGAACTTGCCCTGCAGCGCCCGGTCCACCAGGATCCGGTTGATCTCCTCCTGGGCGGCCGACGGCCCGTACGGGATCTTCGCGGCGTCGATCAGCTCGACCTCCGGCCGCAGCTCACCGAGCAGCATCCCGGGGACCAGCCGGTCGGCGACCACCACGTCGGCGGCGGCCAGCAGGCGACGCCCCTTCACCGTGATCAGCTCCGGGTCACCCGGGCCGGCGCCGACCAGCGCGACGCCCTTGAACTCCGGGGACGCCGGGGGCGTGGCCTCCAGCGCGTGCGCCACCAGGTCACGGACCGCCATCGCGCGCCGGCGGTCACCACCGTCGGTCACCGCGACCGTCACCTGCCCGTGCCGGGTCACCGCCGGTGTCCAGGCGGTCGCCGCGTCCCGGTCGTCAGCGCGTACGCAAAAAATGCCTTTTTCCTCGGCTGCCACGCTGACCTGGGCCGCCGCCTCCGGATCGTCGACCGCGACGTGCACCAGCCAGGCGCCCGCCACGTCGCCCGGCACGAAGCGGCGCGGCGTCCAGCTCGCCCGGCCCGCGTCGATGTGCGCCTGCAGGGCCGGCGTCAGCACGGGCGACACGATCTCGACCCGGGCGCCGGCCGCGATCAGCGCGGGCACCCGCCGGGTGGCCACCGAGCCGCCGCCGACCACCAGCACGCGGCGTCCGTCCAGGCGCAGGGCCAGGGGGTAGAGGCTCATTTCTCCGAGACTCCCGCCGAGTCGAACGTGGCGACCTCGTGCAGCACCCGGACCGCGGACGCGACGATCGGCAGCGCGAGCACCGCGCCGCTGCCCTCGCCGAGACGCATCCCGAGGTCGAGCAGCGGCTCCAGGCCCAGGTGGGCGAGCGCGACGGTGGCGCCCGGCTCGGCCGAGCGGTGCCCGGCGACCATCGCGGCGACCGCGTCCGGTGCGAACGCGGCGGCGGCCAGCGCGGCCGAGGCGGCGATCACGCCGTCCACGATCACCGGGACCCGGTGGGCGGCCGCGCCCAGGATGAACCCGGCCAGCGCGGCGTGCTCCAGGCCACCGACGGCGGCCAGCACGCCGATCGGGTCGGCCGCGGCCGGGGTGTGCCGGGCCAGCGCCGCCGCGATCACCTCGGTCTTGTGCGCCAGCATGGCGTCGTCGATGCCGGTGCCCCGGCCGGTCACGGCGGCCGGCTCGGCACCGGTGAAGACCGCGGTCAGCGCCGCCGCGGGTGTCGTGTTGGCGATCCCCATGTCGCCGGTGAGCAGGCATTTCGCGCCGGCCGCGACGAGCTGACCGGCGACCGCGATGCCCAGCTCGACGGCGGCCAGGGCCTCCTCGCGGGTCAGCGCCGGCTCGACGGTCATGTCCCGGGTGCCCCGGCGGATGTTCGCGTCCAGCAGGTTCGGGCCGCCGTGCAGCGGGATCGCCACCCCGGCGTCGATCACCATCACGTCCACGCCGGCCTGCCGGGCGAACGCGTTCACCACGGCGCCGCCGGCCACGAAGTTCGCCACCATCTGCGCGGTGACCTCCTGCGGCCACGGGCTGACGCCCTGCGCGTGCACGCCGTGGTCACCGGCGAAGACCGCGACGGTGGCCGGGGCGGGCAGCGGCGGCGGGCAGACCCCGGCCAGTCCGGCCAGGCGGATCGACAGCTCCTCCAGGGCGCCCAGCGAACCGGCCGGCTTGGTCAACCGGCCGTGCAGCTCGCGGGCGGCGGCCATGGCCGGCTCGTCGGCCGGGCGGATGGCCGCCAGGGTGGTCTCCAGGGTCACGGTCGCTCCTCGATCACTTCTCGCTTCGTTCCGCGAGGATGTCTCGCAGAGTCTGCACGAATCGGTCCGTGGTGGCAGTGTCGCGCACCGCAATCCGGAGCCAGTCGGTGCCCAGTCCCGGGAAGGTGTCCCCGCGGCGCACCGCGTAGCCACGTTCGCGCAGCTCGGCACGGACCCGATCGGCGCCGGGAATGCGTACCGAAACAAAAGCGGACATCGGGACGCCGGCAACCGTGACGCTCGGCACGTGCCGCAACCGTTCCACCAGGTGGTCGCGCTCGGCCGTGAGCGCGGCCGCGATCTCCCGTTCCGCGGCGATCGCGATCGGCGACGCGCACGCGACCGCCGCCGCGAGCGCCGGCGTCGAGACCGCCCAGAGCGGCTGCGCGGCGACGAGCCGGGACAGCACCTCGACCGGCCCGAGCGCATAACCGATCCGCAGGCCGGCCAGCCCCCAGGTCTTGGTCAGGCTGCGCAGCACCACCAGACCGGGCAGATCGCCACGGTCGGCGAGAGATTCCGGTTCGCCGGGAAACCCTTTCCGGTACGTGGTGTCGGCGAACGCCTCGTCGACCACCAGCACCCGGCCGGGCCGGGCCAGCGCCGCCAGGTCACCCGCCGGGTGCAGCACCGAGGTGGGATTGGTGGGATTGCCGACGAAGACCAGGTCGGCGTCGTCGGGCACCAGCGCCGGGTCGAGCCGGAACCCGTCCTCCTCGCGCAGCAGCACCCGCTCCACGCGATGCCCGGCGTTGCGCAGCGCCGCCTCCGGCTCGGTGAACTGCGGATGCACCACCACCGCCCGCCGCGCCCCGCGCAAAGCCTGCGCGAGCAGTACGAACGCCTGCGCGGCGCCCGCGGTGAGCAGCACCTCGGCCGGGTCCCGGCGGTGGCGCGCGGCGACCGCGGCGGTCGCCTCGGTGGCGTCCGGATAGGCGGCCAGGTCGCTGAGGGAGGCCAGGATCGGCTGGGCCAGCCAGTCCGGCATCGGCTGGTGGCGGACGTTGACCGCAAGATCGATCAGGCCCGCCCCGACCTCGGCATCGCCGTGATGATCAAGATCGAACGTCATGGGGCCCAGCATGCCGCACGTCCGTTCTCTTGCTGATTCGTGGGGACTGTGGGGTGTTTTGTCATACCTTCGAAGGGTGACTGACCGACGCCCCACCGTAGCCGGAAGAGTCGCCCTGCTGATCCGAGCCGGGCTCATCGCGGGCCTGGTCATCGCCGGCCTCTCCTACCCGTTGACCGCCCTGGCCGGGATGGGGGTCAAAGCCGGCACCGACGCGCTCGAGAACCTGCCGGAACAGCTCACCGAGGTGCCCTCGGCACAGACCACCTACGTGTACGCCAAGGACGGCAAGACCCTGCTGACCACGTTCTACGAGGAGTACCGGCGGCAGGTCGCGCTCAAGGGCATGTCGCCGTACATCACCCAGGCCATCGTGGCGTCCGAGGACACCCGCTTCTACGAGCACCACGGCGTCGACGCCAAGGGTGTGGCCCGCGCCTTCGTCGCCAACCAGCAGGCCGGCGGCGTCTCCCAGGGCGCCTCCACGCTGACCATGCAGTACGTCCGGATGGCCCTGCGGGACAGCGCGTCGACGCCGAAGGAGGCCCTTGAGGCGACCGAGCAGACCGCCAGCCGGAAACTGCGCGAGATGCGGCTGGCCATCGAGGTCGAGCAGCGGCTCAGCAAGCAGCAGATCCTGCAGCGCTACCTGAACGCCGCCTACTTCGGCCACCGGGCGTACGGGATCTACGCGGCCTCCGAGGTGTTCTTCTCGAAGGCGCCGAAGAACCTCACCCTGACCGAGGCTGCGCTGCTGGCCGGGCTGGTCAAGGCGCCGTCCGCGTACGACCCGGCGACCAAGGACCAGGCGGCCGCGCAGACCCGGCGCAACTACGTGATCGACCAGATGCTGAAGATGGGGTCGATCACCGCGGCGCAGGCGGCGAGCGCGAAGAAAGCCAAGATCAAACTGAAGCTGAGCACTCCCCCGAACGACTGCGTCTCGGTCAACTCCGAGCACAACGACTGGGGCTTCTTCTGCGACTACTTCAAGAACTGGTGGCGGGAGCAGCCCGCGTTCGGCAAGAACACGCTGGACCGCGAGGAGAACCTGCGCCGCGGCGGATACCGGGTGGTCACCTCGATCGACCCGGAGATCCAGGCGTCCGCCATGAAGCACGTGCTCGCCAAGGAGAAGCGCAACAGCCCGTTCGCGCACGGCCAGGTGGTGGTCCAGCCGGGCAGCGGGCGGATCGTCAGCATGGCGGTGAACCGGCGCTACTCGCTGCAGCAGGACGACAACGGCCGGCACAGCGACTCGGCACAGAGCAACGACGTGCGCGGCAACTACCCGAACACGGTGAACCCGCTGCTCGGCGGCGGTGACATGGCCGGGTACCAGGCCGGGTCGACCTTCAAGATCTTCACGATGCTGGCCGCCCTGGAGGCCGGGATGCCGCTCTCCACGTCGTACTACTCCCCGCCCCGGTTCGTCTCGAAATACATCACCGCGCCCGGACCGGCCACCTGCGGCGACAACTGGTGCCCGAAGAACTCCAGCCCGTCGATGACCGGCAACCAGACCATGTGGAGCGGGTTCGGCAAGTCGGTGAACACGTACTTCGTCCAGCTCGAGCAGCGGGTCGGCGCGGAGAAGGCGGTGGAGATGGCCGAGAAGCTCGGGCTGAAGTGGCGTACCGAGGTGGACAAGAAACTGGCCACGCCGGACCACGCCTCCGGCTGGGGCGCCTTCACCCTCGGGGTCAGTGACGCCACTCCGGTCGAGATCGCCAACGCGTTCGCCACGGTCGCCGCGGAGGGCCGCTACTGCGAGCCGCTCCCGGTCATGGCGATCCGCGATCCGGACGGCAAGGACGTTTCGTACCAGGGCAAACTCGTCGCCGCCCCGCGCTGCAAGCGGGTGATCAGTGAAAACGTGGCCCGCGCCGCGACCGACGCGGCGAGCTGCGTGACCGGGTACGGCGCCCAGCGTGGCAGCTGCGGCGGCTGGGGCACCTCGGAGATGGTGTACGCGACCATCGGCCGGCCGATCGCCGGCAAGAGCGGCACGACCGACAACAACAAGACCGCGTGGTTCAGCGGCTTCACCCCGCAACTGGCCGCCTCAGCGTTCGTGGCCGACCCGGACAACCCGGAGCACTACGTGGGGACGGGCCGGTCGACAATCTCGAAGTACACGGTGGCGGAGACCCTGCGAGACGCCCTGAAGGGCCAGCCGAAGCTCAAGTTCACCCCACCGTCGGACAAACTGGTCTATTGACCCACGCGCCCCGGGCCGCCGCGGAGCCTAGCGGCGGCCCAGGTCACGCCGGGTGATCCCCAACAGCTCTCGTGCCCACCCCCGATGCCCCCACTCCCCGCGACGTCCGGCTATCCCGCAATGGCACTGTGGCTGCCGTAATGTCCCGCTCTCCCGCAACGTCACCGCAGCTCCCGCAACGCCCCGCTCTCCCACGACGTCCCGCTCTCCCGCGACGTTCCGCGGCTTCCGCGACGTCCCGCTCTCCCACGATGTTCCGCGGCTCCCGCACTCCCGCGATGTTCCGCGGCTCCCGCGACGTCCCGCTCTCCGCAGCGGCCGCGACGCGCATCGCTCGCCCAGCTGGCTCTCACGGCCGTCTCGCGCCCCGCTTAACGGCCACCAGAGCCAGCTCGAGAACCTGAGCCGACCGCGACAGCGGCTACAGACTCGAACAACCACAGGCCCAAGAAGGCCGCCACCTCGCCCCAACAAGCCAGGCGAGTCCCACCGGCTCCAGCAGCGACATCAAAGCCGCTCCGGCAACTGCGCGCACCAACCCCGGCAGCCGGCCAGCAACCCTGGCGAGCACTCATCGTGCTCTCAAAGCCGCGACAACCACCGCCAGCGCTCGCCGAATCGGACCAGCGAGCGCCGGCGGTGGCATCACGCCTTTTCAGCAACTACCGGCGATCGCCGACCCGTCCGGGCGAGCGCTCATCGTGGTTCCCAAAACCGGGGCCAGGTGACGGCCAGCAGCAGCGAGCCCAGGCAGCGCAGACAGCGCAGTGTCGGCGGGGGCGGCGGGGCGGCCACGCCGAGCCCTGGATCAGGCATGCCGCCTGGACAAATCCGGCGGAATAGATGAGCTGGGCCCAACTGGCAAAAAAGGCCGACCGCGCCGGCCTGGGCCGAAGCCAGCCCGGGGCGGGGCGGGATAGGGGGGGGGGGGGGGTGGGGGCTGGGCGCGGGGGAGGGAGGCGGGAGGGATGGATCGGGGGAGGGGTGGGGGCCAGGCTGGGTTGCGGCCGCCCAGGGG